>VAXS01000167.1 GCA_005883255.1 Actinomycetota bacterium
CGCCATCGGCCAGGGCGGACAGGACCGGCGTCCAGCGTTCGCACTCGCGCCCCGACGCGATCTCGTCGTAGCGCTCCAGGAACGCCCGGCGCCCTTCGGTGATGCAGCGATTGACCTTCGTGTAGGTCCAGCCGCAGATGTCCGCGATCTCCTTGTAGGAGTAGCCGCGCGCCTTGAGCACCAGCGCGCGGACCTCCTGCGGCTTGAGGCGTCCCAGCGCCTCGGCGCCGCGCTCGGCCTGCTCGCGCTCGGCCGCGCGCTCCTCGGCGCCCTCCATGTGCGCCGCCTCCTCGCGGTCGAGATCGACGTCGCCGGGCCCGACCAGCTGCAACCTCCCCGCCCTCACGGCCAGCGCCTCGTGCTTGACCACCGTGCGCAGCCAACCCACGGCGTGGTCGGGATCCACGCCGGCGGCGCGCCGCAGGAAGATCTCCAGCGCCCGCTGGTAGGCGTCCTCGGCGTCGTCCCGGCACAGCGAGTACCGCCGCGCGGTGCCCAGCAGCGACGGCGCATGCGCGGCGATGGTCCGGAGGACGAGCTCGCGCGCCGCGCGGTCGGGCGGTGCGGCCGCGCCCTCCCCCGCGCTCGCCGCGGCGATCTCGGGGTGGGGCCGGCAGGGGCTGTCGGGGGCGATTGCGTCCATTCGGTGCGAGCTAGAGGCCGGGGCCGCGACTCCCTCGCCCCCCGCTGCGCGGCCCCGGCCCTTCCCAGCGACATGCCCGCGGGGGGAGCCGGCATCCTGGCCCGGCCCCCGCCACGCCCCCATCGCCTCACCGGCGCCCAGCGCCGGGCGAGGAGTTCCTCACCCGATCGCCCCAGGAACTCAAAGTCGTCACGCTCGCGGGAGCTCGGGGAGCGGGGCCGCCGACCTCGGCGATGCGATGAGTTTGCGGCCCGCTACGGTCTCAGGCTCGATGTCGATCGCGACCGCAGACGACCCCGCCGTCGAGGCCCGCGGCCTGCGCCGCACGTTCAAGGGCGGCGTGGAAGCCGTGCGCGACATCGACCTGCGCGTCGAGCGGGGCGAGATCTTCGGCTTCCTGGGCCCCAACGGCGCCGGCAAGAGCACGACGGTGCGGATGCTGTGCACGCTGCTGCCCCCCACCGCGGGCAGCGCCAAAGTCGCCGGAGTCGACGTGGTGGCGGACCCGGCGGAGGCCCGCCGGCGGATCGGCGTCGCCCTCCAGGAGATCGGCCTGGACCCCGTGCAGACCGGACGCGAGCTGCTGGAGCTCCAGTGCGGGCTCTACGGCATCCAGGGCTCCGCCGCGCGCGCCCGCGCCCAGGAGCTGCTCGAGCTCGTGGGGCTGACCGAGGCCGCCGATCGCCGCACCAAGACCTACTCCGGCGGGATGAAGCGCCGGCTGGACCTGGCCAGCGCGCTCGTCCACTCGCCCGAGGTCCTGTTCCTCGACGAGCCCACGACCGGGCTGGACCCGGCGTCGCGCCTGACGATCTGGGACGAGGTGCGCCGGATCAACGCGGGCGGCACCAGCGTCATGCTCACCACCCAGTACCTCGAGGAGGCCGACCAGCTCTGCGATCGGCTGGCGATCATCGACGCCGGCCGGATCGTGGTCGAGGGCACGCCCGGGCGCCTGAAGGCGCAGATGGGCCACGACGTGGTGTCGGTGGCACTGAACGGGGCCGACGTCGAGTCCACGAAGGCCGCGATCGGGGAGCTGCCCGGCCTGGAGCGGGTGGTCGTCGAGTCCGAGGCGCTCGCGCTGTACGTGGAGGACGGCCCCGCCTCGATCGCCGAGATCGTGCGGCGCCTGGACCGGCAGCGGATCCGGGTCGGGGGGATCGCGGTCGCGCGCCCCTCGCTGGACGACGTCTTCCTGCGCTCCACCGGCCGCCGCCTGGAGGGCGACGAGGAGGTGGCGGCATGACCGAGGTCCTGCTGCTCGGGCGGCGCGCCGTGCGCGAGGTGATCCGGCTGCCCGAGGCCACCATCCCCACCCTGTTCATCCCGCTGTTCTTCCTGGCGGTCAACATCGGCCAGGTCTCGAAGACGTTCCCCAGCACCACGCCCTTCCTGCACGGCCAGGGCTACGTCGGCTTCCAGCTGCCCGTGTCCCTGATGTTCGCGGTGTGCACGGCCACCTCGGGACTGGCGCTGGTGACCGAGATCGACCTGGGCTACTTCGACAAGCTGCTGGTGGCGCCGATCCGGCGCTCGTCGATCATCTTCGGCCGGCTGGCGGCGGACCTGGTGAGGGGCATCGGCGTCTCCACCCTGGTCCTGCTGGTCGCCCTGGCCTTCGGCGCGACGATGCGCAGCGGCGTGACGCCGAACTTCGTCCCGTTCGATCGGCTCAGCCCGGTGATGGAGGCGCTGGCCCGAGCCAACCCCGTGAGCTACGTCATCGAGGGGCTGCGCTCGCTGGTGCTGCAGGGCTGGGTGCCCGGCAAGCTCGCGATCTGCGTGGCGGTGATCGTCGCCACCGGGCTGGGGCTCACGTGGCTGTCGGTGCGCGCGATCGAGCGCTACGACCGCTGAGCTAGGCGCGGGGGCTGACCGCGTACACCTCGAGCTCGCGGGGCGCGCCCTTGGCCCGGAAGCGGCGCAGGCGCTTGGCGTCGATGCCGTCGGCCGGGAGCGCCTCCATCGCCGGCCCCGACACCAGCACCTCGCCCCCGCCGGCCGCGTCGGCCAGCCGCGCCGCCACGTTCACGTCGACGCCCAGGTAGTCCGCGCCAAGCTTGCGCGGGCTGCCCAGGTGGACCCCCGCCCGCAGCGAGGGCCGGTGGCCCTCCACTTCGATCGCGGCCACTTGGGCCTGGACGTCGAACGCCGCCCGCACCGCCGCCTCCGCGTCCGCGAACACCGCCATGTGGCCGTCGCCCAGTCGCTTGACGATGCGCCCGCCGTGCTCGCGAATCGCCGGCTCGGCCGCGGAGGCCACCTGGCGCAGCAGCTCCAGCGCCGCCTCGTCCCCCGCCTCCAGCGCCCAGGCGGAGAAGCCCACCAGGTCGGTGAACAGGATTGCCACGTGCTGGGTGCCGTGCCCGCGGCCGGCGGACTCGGAGACCGCCTGCCAGAGCTGCAGCGCGGTCAGGCCCAGCTCGCGCGTGGCGCTGGGACGCTTGACGCCCATCTCCATCAGGTGCCGGGCCAGGATCTCCGACGGGCGACCGCCGGCGGTGGACAGCTCGTCGCCGAACTGGGGGTCGCCGGGGAGGAGCTCGCGCCCGGCCCGGGCGGCCCGCAGGACGCCCTCGTTCTCGTCGGTGCGCCGCAGCGCCTCGACGAGACGGCGAAAGCGCGGCCTGGGGGGCTCGGGCTCCATCGCGCCCGCACGGTATCGGAGGTCGTAGCGCCGGCCCCGCGCGGGCGGTATGGCATCCTCAGGCGCATGGCCGCGACCGCGTCGGACACCGCCGCGCTGCTCGCGAACGTGCCCGTGTTCGAGGACCTGGCGCCCCCCGAGCTGCAGCGCATCGCCGACGTGGCCGTGCCCCGCACCTTCGAGCCCGGCCAGGTCGTGTTCCGGGAGGGCGACGCCTCGGACACCTGCTACGTGGTCTCCTCCGGCCACGCCCGGGCCACCCGCACCCACACCGACGGGCGCTCGATCACGCTGGCCACCTTCGGCCCGGGCGACTTCTTCGGCGAGCTGGCGATGTTCGACGACGAGCGCCGCTCCGCCACCGTGGAGGCGATCGACGGGGTCAGCGCCTGCGCGATCCTCGGCCACGACATGCGCGGGTTCCTGGCGCGGCATCCCGAGATCGCGGTCAAGCTGGTGACCGCCCTGGGGCGCCGGCTGCGCGCCGCCAACGAGCGGCTCACGCGCCAGTCCTTCCAGACCGTCCAGAGCCGCGTCGCCCAGGTGGTCGCCCGCCTGGTGGCCGACGCCCAGCGCGAGGGCGCGCCCGACCACGAGGTCCCGCTCAAGGTCACCCAGTCCGAGATCGCCGACCTGGCGGGCTGCTCGCGCGAGTCGGCCTCGCGGTTCCTGGCCG
>VAXS01000168.1 GCA_005883255.1 Actinomycetota bacterium
CCCCAGACCCGGACCGGAGCGGGCGCGCAACCCGCGATCGCCCCCGCCAAGCCGAGCGCCGCGCGCGCCGGCGCCGCTCCTCGCCCCAAGCTTCCGGCGGCCCCGCGCGCCGTCGCCCACGCGCTGCCCAGCGTCACCCCCGCGATGGTCCGCAATGCCCTGCGCCGGGGCGACGCCGTCGCGCTGCTCTTCTACAGCCCGCTGTCCTCCGACGACCTCGCCGTCCGCGCCGAGCTGCCCCAGGTCGACCGCCGGGGCGGCCGGGTGGCGGTGTACGGGGTCGGGCTGAACGGCCTGGCGCGGTTCAAGAACGTGCTGCGCGGCATCCAGATCGTGCAGTCGCCGACCGT
Organism: Actinomycetota bacterium; assembly: GCA_005883255.1. GTDB lineage: Bacteria > Actinomycetota > Thermoleophilia > Solirubrobacterales > Solirubrobacteraceae > AC-38. Next base: position 351 of record VAXS01000168.1, read on the forward strand.
GGTGGTCATGGCCCGGGGCGCCAAGCCCCGCCTGCTCGAGGGCTACACCGACCACGCCGAGATCGACCAGGCCACGCTGCTCGCCCTGGCCTCGGCCTAGCGGCCGCGCCCGGCGTTTCGCCACTCGTCTAAACGCGGCGCCCCAATCTTGTACGCCGGGCGAACGACGCCCGGGCGGCGCTGCCCGACACTGCCCCCGGCAGCGCGCCAGCGATGAGAAAGGAAGCTTCTTGAGGACTTCCCTGACCGACGTCTCGGTCGCGGTGGACACCGTCTGGGTGATCGTCGCGGCCGTCTTCGTGATGTTCATGCAGGCCGGCTTCCTGTTCCTCGAGATCGGCTTCTCGCGGATGAAGAACGCCGGGACGGTCGTGGCCAAGGTCCTGGCCAACTTCTCGATCGCCTCCCTCTGCTACTGGGCGGTGGGCTTCGCGCTGGCCTTCGGGGGCTCGGGCGCGCTGTGGGGGACGCACGGGTTCTTCCTGCACTCGGGCACCAACGACGGGAGCCTGTTCCCGGCGATGTCGGCCTCCGACGCCGTGGTCCCCGCCAAGTTCTTCTTCCAGTTCGTCTTCTGCGCGGTCTCGCTGGCGATCGTGTGGGGCACGACGCTGGAGCGGATCAAGTTCGGCGCGTACCTGATCTACGCGGTCATCTTCAGCACGCTGATCTATCCGATCGTCAGCCACTGGATCTTCGGCGGCGGCTGGCTGGCCAAGAACTTCGGGATGCAGGACTTCGCCGGCTCGACGGTGGTCCACCTGATCGGCGCCACCGGGGCCTTCGCCGCCCTGCTGTTGCTCGGGCCCAGGCAGGGCAAGTACGGCTCCGACGGCAAGCCCAACGTGATACCCGGCCACAGCATGCCGATCGTCGGCCTGGCGGTGTTCATCCTCTGGTTCGGGTGGTTCGGGTTCAACCCGGGCTCGACCCTGGCCGCGGTGGGCGGGCGCTTCGCCGAGGTGGCGGTGGTGACCAACCTGGCCGCGGCGGCCGGCGTCATCGGCGCCATGGCCACGATCTACGCGCTCACCCGCACGGTCGACATCGGCATGACCGGCAACGGGGCGATCGCCGCCCTGGTCGCGATCACCGCGCCATCGGGCTACGTCGAGTTCTGGGCGGCGCCGATCATCGGGTTCGTCGCCGGGATCGTCGTGGTGGTCAGCGTGATCCTGGTGGACCGCAAGCTGGACGACCCGGTGGGGGCGCTCTCTGCGCACGGGATGGCCGGCGTGTGGGGGACGCTGTCCTGCGGGCTGTTCACCTCGCCCCGGCTGTCCAGCCTCAACGGCATCGGCCACCCGGGGCTGGTCTACAGCGGCTCCTTCCACCAGCTCGGCGCCCAGGCCCTGGGCGTGGCCGCCGCGTTCGCCGCGGTGTTCACGATCTCCTACGTGGTGTTCTTCCTCATCAAGGCCACCTACGGGCTGCGGGTGAAGCCCGAGGAGGAGCGCTACGGGCTGGACATCGTCGAGCACGGCATGTGGGGCTACCCGGAGCAGTTCATGCCGGTGCCCGGCTCGGAGTACCACCCGCCCGCCCCGCCGGCCCGCCGGCCGGCGCCCAGACCGGTGCCCATCGGGCTCGGGACCACGCACACCTAGCGAGAGGGGATCGAGGCCATGAAGAAAGTGGAGGCGATCATCCGGGCCGAGCGGCTCCAGGAGGTGCAGGACGCGCTGGACGAGCTGGGCGTGTCGGGCCTGACGGTGTCGGAGGTGATGGGCTGCGGGCGCCAGAAGGGCTACACGGAGCAGTACCGCGGCTCGCGCGTGAACATCTCGCTGCTGCCCAAGCTGAAGGTGGAGTCGGTGGTCGCTGACGAGCTGGTGGACAAGGTGGTCGACGCCGTCGTCGGGGCCGCCTACACCGGCGAGATCGGCGACGGGCGGCTGTTCGTCTACGACGTCGTGCAGGCGGTGCGGATCCGTACCGGCGAGCGCGGCGAGGACACCGTGCGCCACGAGGCCCCGGTGGGCTGGGGGTACTAGGCGTTGCCGCGGGTCCTCTCCTGGGCGCGGCGCATCGCCACCGAGACGGGGCTCGAGCCCGAGTTCCCGATCGCGGTCGAGCGGGTGCCGGGGACCGAGGGGGAGAGCTACGCCTTCCGGCTGGGCGTGCGGGCCGGCTTCGGCGGCCAGGACACCGCCCGGATCCCGGTAGCGCGGTTCCCCAACCCGGCGCCCCATCCCGTGCTCAAGGAGGTCCACTCTTGCGAGGTGGCCGGTCGCACGCTGCAGGCGGCGAACATCTACGCGCTGCGCGAGAAGGTGACCGCCATGCTGTCCCAGCTGGCGCCGGGCGGGGCGCTTCCCGTGTGCTACTTCCGCGCGCCGGCCATGGACTACGAGCTGCCGGTGTACGAGGAGGGCGGGCAGTTCGTCTCCCCGGTGATCGGGGGGCCAAGCCTCAAGGGCGACGACCTGTCCGCCATCCGCCGGCACATCTGCCGCTATCTGGTCAACGCCGGCTACGTCGCCGAGATGGACGAGGTCACCGTGGGCGTGCTGCGTCCCAGCGACCTGCGCCAGGTCGCGCCGGCGGCGGTGTTCCGCTCGCTGGCCGAGCCCGACCTGTGGATGCCGGCGGTGGAGGGGACCTCGCCCGACGGTCCGGTGGTGGGCGTGGTCAGCGAGGCCACGCGGCTGCGCCGGGCCGAGCGGCGCCTGCCGATGCCCGGGCCGCGGACCACGGAGACCGCGCCCGCCGCTCCCGACGTGGTCGAGCTCCTGCGCTACCTGCGCACGGAGCTCCAGCGCCGGCGTGTGGTCGACGACGCCTCCGCGCTGTACGCCAGCCAGGTGCGCGAGGACATCTGGAGCCAGGCGGAGCGCGGCGCCCAGGACACCGGCGCCCGCCTGGTGGCCTACCTCTCGGACGAGGAGGCCACCACCCTGGAGCTGCCCATCCGCCGCACCGGCTTCGGCGAGCTGGCCACCGCGCTGCACGACCGGGGCGGCATCGCCGCCTTCCTGGCGCCCGACGAAGACGGGCTGGCCGGGGCGCTGGGCCGCTACCTGGCCGCCGAGGACTTCCTGCGCTTCGCCACCGAGGTCGAGGTCCACGCCCCGCAGGCGCCGCGCGCCGAGCGGCTGGACGCCGACGCGATCCGGACTTCCGGCGACGGCTACGCCGCCACCGCGTTCTCACACACCGAGGAGGGTCACTAGATGGTCACCGCTCTCATCGCCGTCGGCGCCACGCTGGGCGGCCTGCTGCTGGTCGGCTTCGCCGTGTGGGCGGCGCAGTACACCAAGGTGGGACCGAACGAGGTGCTGGTCATCTCCGGTCGTCGCGGCCGCAAGCGCGCCCACGGCTACCGGATCGTCCGCGGGGGCGGCACGTTCGTGTGGCCGATCCGGGAGAAGGTCCAGCGCCTGTCGCTCGAGCTCATGCAGTTCGACGTGCGCACGCAGGAGACGTACACGACGCACGGCGTCCCCGTGCAGATCGACGGCGTGTGCATGGTCAAGATCGACGGCACCGAGCCCGGGATCGAGCGGGCGGCCGAGCAGTTCCTGAGCCGCTCGCGCGAGGACATCGTCCGCACCGCGCTGCAGGCGGTCGAGGGCCACACGCGCGCCGCCGTGGGCGGGCTGTCGATCGAGGACATCTACCGCGAGCGCCAGCGCCTGGTGGGCGCGGTGCGCGAGCTCTCCCAGCCCGACCTGGAGCGGATGGGCCTGGAGATCGTGTCGCTCACGATCCGCAACGTCGGCGACAAGCAGGGCTACCTGGAGGCGCTGGGCCGGCCCCGCACCGCCCAGGTCAAGCGCGACGCGATCCGCGGCGAGGCGGAGGCCGAGCGCGAGGCCAAGGCGGCGCGCTACGAGGCCGACCTGGCGATCGAGGAGTCGCGCAAGGACTACGAGACGCGCAAGGCCGAGTTCAAGGCCGAGGGCCGGCGGGCGCACGCCGAGGCGGACCTCTCCTACGAGCTCCAGCAGGCGATCACGCGCCAGCAGGTGCGGGCCGAGGAGCTCCAGGTGGAGATCGTCGAGCGCCAGAAGCAGATCGACCTCATGCAGGCCGAGGTCGAGCGGCGCAAGCGCGAGCTGGAGGCGGAGGTCGTCGAGCCGGCGATGGCCAAGGCGCGCGAGATCGAGGCGCACGCCGAGGCCCACCGCGAGGAGGCGGCCGCGCTGGGAGCCGGCGCCGCTGACGCGCTGCGGCTCAAGGGCCTGGCCGAGGCCGAGGCCATGGCGGCCAAGGCCAAGAGCTGGGGCGAGTACAACCAGGCGGCGATCACCGATCGCGTGCTGGAGATCCTGCCCGAGCTGGCCGCCGCGGTCTCCGCGCCGCTGGCCCAGACCGACCGCATCGTGATGATCGGCGGGAACAGCGACGGCGCCGGGGCGTCGAAGATCACGCGTGACGTCACGCAGATCGTGGCCGAGCTGCCGGCGGTGCTGGAGGCGCTCACCGGGACGAAGCTCGAGGACCTGGCCAAGCGGGTGCCCGGCCTCAAGGGCGACCGACCTGCCCGGCACCTGGCAGCACATCGGGCTGTCCATCCACGCGCTGGACGAGGAAGCGTTCGGCGAGGGCCTGGGCTTCGATGGCTCGTCGATCCGCGGCTTCCAGGAGATCCAGGAGTCCGACATGGTCCTGGTCCCCGACCCCTCGACCGCGCTGGTGGACCCGTTCCACGAGCAGAAGACGATGTCGATCGTGTGCAACGTGATCGACCCGATCACGCGCGAGCTCTACTCGCGCGACCCACGCCACATCGCCCAGAAGGCGGAGTCCTACCTGGTCTCGACCGGCATCGCCGACACCTGCTTCATGGGCCCGGAGGCCGAGTTCTACGTGTTCGACCACGTGGCCTTCGACCAGCGGGCGAACACAGCGTTCTACGAGGTGGACTCGGTCGAGGCCTACTGGAACATGGGCCAGGGGTTCGGCGCGGCCCGCAACGGCCAGCCCAACCTGGGCTACAAGCTGCGCTCGCAGGAGGGGTACTTCCCGGCGCCGCCGGGCGACACCCACGGCGACCTGCGGGCGCGGATGGTGGTGACCATGGAGGGGATGGGCCTGCGCTGCGAGTTCCAGCACCATGAGGTGGGGGGTCCCGGCCAGGCCGAGATCGACGTCCGCTTCAACTCGCTGCTGAGGATGGCCGACCACCTCCAGCTGCAGAAGTACGTGGTCAAGAACGTGGCGGCCGCCGCGGGCAAGTCGGCCACGTTCATGCCGAAGCCGATCTTCCAGGAGAACGGCTCGGGGATGCACGTGCACCAGTCGCTGTGGAAGGGCGGCGAGAACGTCATGTACGACTTCCAGGGCTACGGGCTGCTGTCGCGCGACGCGCTCAACTACGCGGGCGGCCTGCTGGCGCACGGCCGGGCGCTGATGGCGTTCTGCGCTCCCACCACGAACTCCTACCGGCGGCTGGTCCCCGGCTACGAGGCGCCGGTGAACCTCATGTACTCGCAGCGCAACCGCTCGGCGGCGGTGCGGATCCCGGTGTACTCGCCGTCGCCCAAGGCCAAGCGGCTGGAGTTCCGCCCGCCGGACCCGTCGGCCAATCCCTACCTGGCCTTCTCGGCCATGCTGATGGCCGGCCTGGACGGCATCCAGAACCGGATCGACCCGGGCCAGCCGCTGGACGAGGACGTGTTCGAGCTGCCCGAGGAGGAGCTGGCGAAGATCCCGCAGGTGCCGGGCTCGCTGGACGAGGCGCTCGACGCCCTGGAGGCCGACCACGAGTTCCTGCTCAAGGGCGGCGTGTTCACCGAGGACCTGATCCGGACCTGGATCGAGTACAAGCGCCGGGAGGAGGCCGACCAGATCCGCCTGCGGCCGCACCCCTGGGAGTTCGCCCTGTACTACGACACGTGATGCGCGGGTAGGCGGCGGGCATGGACGAGCCCCACCGCACCGGCGGCCGCCGCCAGGCGGACTACGTGCACGAGCGGCCGGCCGACCCCGCCGAGGCCTCGGATCGGCCGCTGGAGGACAAGGCGCCGCACGAGCGTCCCGACCCGGGCCCGGAGCACGAGCCCGGCTCGGGAGAGCCGCCCGAGGACGAGCACGACCCCCACCACGCGCTCAACCGGCCCGTGGGCGAGCCCGACCCCACCGCGGACTCGGACCCCTACGAGCCCGAAGAGGACGAGCCCCCGCCGGCATAGCTTCGGGCCGGGCTGTCGCAGGACCGCCGCTCTACACTCGGCGGGATGCTGGGCTTGCAGGCGCATTTCGAGGCTCCGGTGGCCCGTGGGCACTCGCCGGCGGGCGGGTACACGGGGGCGGCCGGGGGCGCCGCCTGCGGCGATCTGGTCCGGGTCTCGCTGACCGTCGAGGGCGATCGCGTGGTCGACGCGGGGTTCGACGCGGCGGGCTGCGCCGCCGCGGTGGCCGCCGGGAGCGCCGCCGTCGGGCTCGCGCGCGGCCGGCCGCTGCTGGAGGTGGCGCGGCTCGGTCCCGCGGAGGTGGCCGCCGAGCTGGGCGGACTGGTCCCCGCCAAGCGCCACGCCGCCGAGCTGGCGGCCGACGCGCTGCACCGGGCGCTGGGCGCGGCGGCCCGGGCGACCGCGGCGGTGCCGGCTCCGACCGCGGGGACTCGCGTCCTCGTCGCCATGAGCGGAGGGGTGGACAGCGCCGTGGCCGCGCTGCTGGCCTCCCGGGGAGGCGAGCAGGCCGTCGCGGTGACGCTCGAGCTGTGGGCCGACCGCGACCACGACCCCGAGGGCAGCTGCTGCTCCGCGAGCGCCGTGCGCGGCGCGCGCGCGCTGGCGCACGGGATGGGCTTGCCCCATCTCACGATCGACCTGCGCGAGGAGTTCCGGGCCGGCGTGGTGCAGCCGTTCCTCGACGACCACGCGGCTGGCCTCACGCCGAACCCCTGCGTCCGCTGCAACGGCCACGTGCGCCTGGACGCGATGCTCGAGCTGGCCGGGCGGCTGGGCGCGCGGAGCCTGGCCACCGGGCACTACGCCCGCGTCGTCGACGACGGCGCCGGTCCGCTCCTGCGCGCGGCGGCCGAACCCGCCAAGGACCAGAGCTACGTGCTGGCGGCGCTGGCCCCGGCGACGCTGGCCCGCCTGCGCTTCCCGCTGGGCGAGCTGGCCAAGCCCCGGGTGCGGGAGCTGGCCGCCGACGCCGGCC
>VAXS01000169.1 GCA_005883255.1 Actinomycetota bacterium
TCCGGAACGTGCTCGGCTCCTCGAACGGGGTCGCCTACCTGACGGCTGTCGCCAGCGCGCTGCTGTTCTTCTGCTCGCTGGTGGCCCACGAGCTGGGGCACGCGCTGGTGGGGCGGCGGCTGGGGATCGAGACCTCGGGCATCGACCTGTGGTTCTTCGGCGGCATCGCCAAGATGAACCGCGAGGCCGACTCTCCGGGCACCGAGTTCAAGGTGGCGGCCGCCGGCCCCGCGGTGACGCTGACGGTCGTCGGCCTGTGCATCCTGATCGGGTCGATCACCGCGGGCTGGCCCCGGTTCTGGGACGCGGTGGTGCTCAACGACCGCGTCCACGTCACGCCCGCGCTGCTCCTGTTGAGCTGGCTGGCGGCCATCAACGCCGCGGTCTTCGTCTTCAACCTGGTCCCGGCGTTCCCGCTGGACGGAGGGCGGATCGCCCGGGCCATCGCCTGGCGAGTCACCGGCGACCGGCTGCGCGCCACCCGCACCGCCGCCGGGCTGGGCCAGGGCTTCTCCTGGCTGTTGATGGGCGGCGGCCTGGCCGAGATCCTGATCTCGGGCTCGCTGGTGAGCGGCCTGTGGCTGATCTTCCTGGGCTGGTTCCTGGGCCAGGCCGCCCGCGGGACCGTGCTCCAGACGGCGTTCGCCGAGCGCATCGAGGGCGTGACCGTGGCCGACATCATGGACGCCGAGCCGGTGGTCATCCCCGCCGACACGCCGGTCAGCCGCGCGCTCGACGAATACTTCCTGCGCTACCAGTACCCGTGGTTCCCGGTGGTGGACGGCGACGGCCGGCTCATCGGGCTGGCCGAGCGCGAGCGGGTGCTGGGCGCGGAGCGGCTGCGCGAGGGCGATCACCCGGTGCGCGAGGTCATGGAGGGCGACCTGGGCGACTGGCGGATCCCGGCCGACGAGACCCTGGAGTCGCTGCTGGGCTCGGAGTCCCTGCGCCGCATCGGGGCCCTGCTGGCGGTGGACCGCGACGGTCGCCTGCGGGGCGTGGTCACGCTCGACCAGGTGCGCCGGGCGCTCGAGGGCGCGGCCCTCCCCACCCGCTGAGCGCGCGGGAGCGCCCGGGGCCTTTGAATAGGATGGCGGGCCCATGCCCTCACACGACGTCCTGATCATCGGCGCCGGACTGGCCGGCCAGCGCGCCGCCCTCGCCGCCGCCGAGCAGGGCGCCACCGTGGCGATCCTCTCCAAGGTCCACCCCGTCCGCTCGCACTCCAACGCGGCGGCCGGGGGCATCAACGCCGCGCTCAACCCCGAGGACTCCTGGGAGTCGCACGCCTACGACACGGTCAAGGGCTCCGACTACCTGGGCGACCAGGACGCGATCGAGATCATGTGCCGGGAGGCGCCCGGCGAGGTCATCTGGCTCGAGCACCGGGGCGTCACCTTCCACCGCGACGAGACCGGGCACCTGGGCACGCGCGCCTTCGGCGGCGCCTCCCAGGCCCGCACCTACTACGTGGCCGACATCACCGGGCAGGCGCTGCTCCACGTCCTGTACGAGCAGCTCATGCGCTTCCACGCCCAGATCGACCGCTACGAGGAGTGGTTCGTGACCTCGCTGGTCACCGACGACGACGGGCGGGTCACCGGGGCGCTGGCGCACGACGTGCGCGACCGCCGGATGGAGGCGTTCGCCGCCAAGGCCACGATCCTGGCCTCGGGCGGGGCCGGCCAGGCGTTCAAGCCCACCACCAACGCCCTCATCTGCACCGGCGACGGCATCGCCCAGGCCTACCGCGTGGGCGCCCCGCTGATGGACATGGAGATGATCCAGTACCACCCGACCACGCTGGTCGAGAACGGGTTCCTCATCACCGAGGGGGCCCGGGGCGAGGGCGCGCAGATGTTCAACTCCGAGGGCGAGCGCTTCATGGAGCGCTACGCGCCCAACAAGCTCGAGCTGGCGTCGCGCGACGTGGTCTCGCGGGCCGAGCAGACCGAGATCGACGAGGGGCGGGGGATCCGCGGAGGCCTGGCGCTGGACATCACGCTGGTGCCCAAGAAGCGGATCCTCGAGGCCCTGCGCGAGATCGTGAACATAGGACGCGACTTCGCCGGCGTGGACATCACGCAGGAGCCGATCATCATCCGTCCCGGCCAGCACTACATCATGGGCGGCGTCAAGACCGACGTGAACGGCCTCACGCCGGTGGAGGGCCTGTACGCCGCCGGCGAGGTGGCCTGCGTGTCGGTGCACGGAGGCAACCGCCTGGGAGCCAACTCGCTGCTGGACACGCTGGTCTTCGGCCGGCGCGCCGGCGAGGACGCCGCCGGGCGGGCGGGCTCCATGCCGCTGCCCGATTCCGCCTCCCACGCCCGGGTGCGCGAGGAGGAGCGCTGGCTGGACTCGCTGGTCGCCCGCGACCCCGGCGGAGGCCGGCGGGTGTCGGAGATCAAGGACGAGCTGGGTCGCACCATGAACGAGCACTGCGCCGTGTTCCGGGACCAGGCCGGGCTGCAGCGCGCCTACGAGGTGGTCAAGCGCCTGCAGGAGGAGGAGAAGTCGGCCTACGTGGACGACCGGGGGACGGTGTTCAACCAGGACCTGTTGGGCGCCATCGAGCTGGGGTACATGCTCGACTGCGCGGAGGCGATCGTGGTGGCGGCGCTGGAGCGCAAGGAGTCCCGCGGCGCCCAGTTCCGCACCGACTTGCCCGACCGCAATGACGACGAGTGGCTCAAGCACATCACGGTCTCGCACAACGGCGCCGAGCCGGACGTGGCCTACGCGCCGGTGACCATCACCCACTGGCAACCCGAGGAGCGGCGGTACTGAGCCCATGCCCGAGTTCCGGCTGAAGATCCGCCGCTACCTGCCCGAGACCGGCGAGGCGCCGTTCTGGCAGGAGTACACGGTCGACCTCGACGAGCACCTCTCGGTGCTGGAGGGGATCCTCAGCGTCAAGGCCCACCAGGACGGCTCGGTGGGGATCCGCTGCTCGTGCCGGGCGGCGATCTGCGGCTCCTGCGGGGTGCGGATCAACGGCAAGCCCCGCCTGGCCTGCAACACGCACCTGCGCGAGGCGGTGGCGGACTCCCGTGAGGACAGCACGATCGTGGTCGAGCCCATGGGCAACATGCCCGTGCTCAAGGACCTGATCGTGGACATGGAGTCGGTGCACTGGAAGAAGATCCAGCGCGTCACCCCGTGGCTGCTGCCGGAGGGCGATCCCCCCGCGCGCGAGTACGTGGTGCCCCACGAGGCGATGGTCGACGTCACCCAGTCGATGGCCTGCATCCAGTGCGGCGCCTGCGTGTCGGACTGCCTGTCGATGGAGGTCGACCCGGGGTTCGTGGGCCCGGCGGCGCTGGCCAAGGCCTACCGGTTCGTGGGCGACCCCCGCGACGGCCAGCAGTTCGAGCGCCTCAAGGACCTGGCCGAGGACCCGGAGGGCATCTACGACTGCACCCACTGCTTCAACTGCATCGACGCCTGCCCCAAGGGGGTGGCGCCGATGAGCCAGATCATGCGCCTGCGGCGGATCGCCGGCTCCAAGTACGAGATCGAGGACCGCAACAACGGCCACCGCCACGAGCACGCGTTCGTGGAGAACATCGAGCGCAACGGGCTCCTGCACGAGGCCGACCTGCTGGCCGACTCCTACGGCGGCAAGCTCCATCCGCGGGCGGTCCCGGAGCTGGTGAGCGGGCTGCCGACCGTGGCCCGCGCCATGGCCCGGCGAAAGATGACGCCCAAGAGCGCGCTGCTGGGCCCCAGCTACACCGACCGCAAGGCGGTCAAGCACCTGATCCAGAAGGTCGAGGCCAAGGACGCCCCGCTGGAGCTCAACCTGTACATCTCCGGCTACGAGGACGAGCCGGCATGAAGGTCGCGTACTGGCCCGGGTGCGTCAGCCGCGGCTTCACGCCCGAGCTGCACGGCGCGATGGCGAAGGTCGCGCCGCTGCTGGACCTGGAGCTGATCGAGCTCGACCGCGGCAACTGCTGCGGCGCAGGCGTGATCGCCGAGCACAGCCAGGAGCTGGCCGACACGCTCAACGCCCGCACCTTCGCGCTGGCCCAGCAGACCGACGGCCAGCTGATGATGAACATCTGCTCCACCTGCCAGGGCTCGATGGGCGAGTGCCAGGAGCGCCTGGACGCCAACAGCGACTACCGCCAGGCGATCAACCAGAACCTGGGCGACGAGGGCCTGCGCTACGAGAAGGGCATCGTCAACAAGAACCTGGCCTGGGTGCTGGTGGAGGAGATGGGGTTGGACGAGCTGCGCTCGCGGGTGACGCGGCCGCTGCGCAACCTCAAGGTGGGCCCGTTCTACGGCTGCTACATCGTCCG
>VAXS01000170.1 GCA_005883255.1 Actinomycetota bacterium
GCGATGCGGCTGGGCGCGCTCAACTGGGGCGGCTTCTTCGCCGCCCACCCCGACACGCCGGGCAAGCTGGCGGCGTTCGCCTACGCGTTCGAGCACCTGGAGATCGCGGGCTACGAGGAGCTGCGGCGCGTCGCCCAACGCGCGGCCGACCCCGAGACGGTCGAGGTCGCCGACCGGATCCTGCTGGAGGAGCGGGCGGCCGCCGAGCGGATCGCCTCGCTGTTCGATCGCGCGGTGGAGGCCTCCCTGGGGGAGGCGGGCGTGACCGTGGGTGGGGTGAGCGCGCCCGGCTAGAGTTGCTCGGGTGGAAGGCCAGCGCTCGCTCGAGCTGATCCTCGCTCGCAACCTCCTGTCCAGCATCTCCACCCCGGCCTTCCTGGTGGACGCCGAGGGAGTCCTGGTCTTCTACAACGAGTCGGCCGGCGGGCTGCTGGGGCGCCGCTTCGAGGAGGCGGGGAAGATGTCGGCCGAGGAGTGGGGCGCGGCGTTCGGGCCCTTCGACAACCACGGCCAGCCCATACCGTTCGAGCGGCTGCCCCTGACCATCGCGCTGCGCGAGGGACGCCCGGCGCACGCCAGCCACTGCATCCACTCCCAGACCGGGGAGCAGCACGACATCGAGGTCAGCGCGCTGCCGCTGGTCAGCACCGACGGCGGCTTCCGCGGCGCGCTGGCCATCTTCTGGCCGATGGCCGAGGCCCAGGAGTACGGCGGATGAGGATCAAGGTCTGGGGGGCGCGGGGATCGGTCCCCTCCCCCGGCCCGGAGACCACCCGCTACGGCGGCAACACCTCGTGCGTCCAGGTCACCCTGTCGGACGGGACGATCGTGGTGATGGACGCCGGCACCGGCATCCGCAACCTGGGGCTGACGCTCGCTGGCCCCGCGCCCCGCGTGAACATCCTGCTCACGCACCTGCACCTGGACCACATCCAGGGGCTGATGTTCTTCGCGCCGGCCTTCCGTCCCCAGACGGAGATCGTGATCTGGGGGCCCAAGTCCTCGGAGGCGTCGCTGGAGAGCCGGATCGCCCGCTACATCTCGGCGCCGCTCTCGCCGGTCGAGGTGCGGGAGCTGCCGTGCGACGTCTCGTTCCGGGAGGCGCCGGCGACGGAATGGGAGATCGGCCCGGCCCACCTGCGCGCCGCCTCGGTCACGCACCGGGGACCGACCCTGGGCTACCGGCTCACCGAGGGCGATCGCAGCGTCTGCTACATCCCCGACCACGAGCCGGGCCTGGGCGCTTCGCTGCACGACCTGACCCCCGAGTGGATCTCCGGCTACGACCTGGCCCACGACGCCTCGCTGCTCATCCACGACTGCCAGTACAGCGACGACGAGTACCCCGACCACGTGGGCTGGGGGCACTCGCCCCTGCGCGACGCGCTGACCTTCGCCCACCGCGTGGAGAGCGAGCGGGTCCTGCTGTTCCACCACGACCCGCTGCACTCCGACGACTTCCTGGACGCGTTCGCGGGGACGGCCACCGAGCGCTGGTGCGAGCTGGGCGGCGCCGCCGAGCGCCTGGAGCTGGCGGTGGAGCGCCGGGAGATCGACCTGGGCTGAGCGCGCGGTCGAGGACGGGGTTACGGCTCAGCTGTGGCGCGCGACCGTGACCTTGCGCAGCACCACGGAGGTGGTGCCGGCGCAGCCGCGCTTGGGCCTGACCAGCTTTCCGATGACCATGACGCGGTCGGTGGAGACCACGTCGTCCAGCCCCACGGTCCCGTCGGCGTTGCCGTCGGTCACGCCGCGGAACCGCAGCCTGGCGCCGGTGGTGGACAGCGGCTGCCCGGACGTGAACGCGCGGGCGTGGTGGTTGGCGCGCACGACGTTCAGCACGACGTTGCCGGTGCCTGCGTCGAAGCTCACCAGCGAGCCCCGGGCGACGAACGCCACCCGCTGCGGGTGGTCGCAGCGGCCCAGCCCGTGGGCGTGAGCGCCGCTATGGCCGTGGCCGGGGTCGGCGGCCGCCAGCGCGGGCACTGCGGCCAGTGCGGCGGCGGAGATGATCGTGATCGTGGCTGTCCTCATCCTCGAAGTCCTCCAGTCGAGCGGGCGTAGGGCTTCAAACGGCGCCGGGACGCGGCAGGTTGGGCGCGCCGGCCCGAACTGGACGTTTGGTCGAGACGGCACGCCTGTCGCCGCTCGGGCTCATACTTCGGCGGGTGCAACGGCTGCGCCAGAGTCGGCGATCGGCGCTGCTGGGGGCGGTGGTCGCCGCCGTGGTGTGCGGCGCCGCCGCCGCGGCCGCCCTGCTGCTGCTCGCCAACCGGGGAGTGGTGGCGTCGGTGACCACCCGGATCGTGGACGACACCTACGCGCGCCTGCGGCCGCACCCGCGGGTCATCGAGCCGGTGGCGGGGGACGTGGCCGGCGTGGCCACCCAGGTCGCCTCGCCCCAGGCCGTGGAGCCCCGGGCGGGCGCCGTCGCGCCGCAGGGCGGCCGGGGAAGCGCCAGCCCCGGCGCGCCGTCCGACGCCGAGGTCCGCCGGGAGCTGGCGCAGGTGCAGCGGGAGCAGCGAGCGGCCAAGGTCGCTCCCGCCTTCCAGAACCCGGTGGGCGTGGGCCCGGTGGCGCCGTTCCAGCCGGCGGCGGGCTGGCACACCAGCGTGGCCTCGGTGTACACCGACTACGGCAAGCCGATCGCCTGCGGGGGGGTGCTGGCGCCCAACCAGCTGGGCGTGGCGCACAAGACCGCTCCCTGCGGCGCGCTCATCACCTTCCGCTACAACGGGCGGGTGGTGCGCGTCCCGGTGATCGACCGCGGTCCCTACATCGCCGGCCGCGAGTGGGACCTCACCGGCGCCACCGCGCAGCTGCTCGGCTTCCCCGGCCTCGACTTCATCGAGTGGTCCGTGTGAGGCCTCGCCGCGTCGGTAGGCGAGCGGCGATGGCCGACACCGCGCGCTACTTCTCCGGCCTCGCCCACGAGCAGTTCGCGCCCGACGACCTGCTGCGGCAGGCCATCGAGTCCGAGGCCGCCGGCTTCGAGGCGATCGCCTGCAGCGACCACCTGCAGCCCTGGTGGGAGCCGGGCCAGGCCGGCCACGCCTGGGTCTGGCTGGGCGCCGTGGGCCAGGCCACCCGGCTGCCGCTGGGGACCGCGGTGACGCCGCCGGGGCCGCGCTACCACCCGGTGCTGATCGCCCAGGGCTGGGCCACGCTCGAGGTCATGTTCCCCGGCCGGCCGTTCCTGGGCTTCGGCTCCGGCGAGTCGCTCAACGAGACGCCGCTGGGCGCCGACTGGCCCAGCCCGGACGAGCAGGTGGAGCGCATGGAGGAGGCGCTGGAGCTCATCCACCGGCTGTTCGCCGGCGAGCGGATCGACCACCGCGGGCGCCACTTCTCCACGCGGGGCGCGATCCTGCACACGCGCCCCGGGCGGCGGCCGCCCATCTACGTCTCGGCCTTCGGCCCGGCCGCCGCGGGCGTGGCCGGCCGCTGGGGCGACGGGCTGTGGACGCTGGCCGATCCCGAGCGCGCTCCGGCGGTCATCGAGGCCTATCGCGCCGCGGCAGACGACGCCGCGCTCGAGGGCGCGCGCGTGTGGAAGGGCGCCCAGCCGCCGGAGTTCTACACGGACGACTGGCACGACCCGCGCGCGATGCAGGAGCACGCGCAGCGCGAGGTCTCCGACGACGACCTGCGCCAGGCGCTGATCATCTCGTCCGATCCCGAGGTGCACGCGGAGCGCATCCGCGAGGTCGAGCGGCTGGGCGCCACGATCGTGGCCCTGATGAACGTCTCCGGCGCCGATCCCCACGGGGCGCTGCGGACGTACGGCGAGCACGTCCTCCCCGCCCTGCGGGGCGCGCGCGCCGGTGGCTTCGGCTAGGAGACCTTCAGCGTCCCCAACATGCCCGCCGCCCGGTGGGCGTCGACCGAGCAGAAGAACGTGTAGGTGCCGGGCTTCAGCGCCACCGAGGCGGTGGTCACGGCGCTGGCGATCGTCTTGGTCGCGCCGATCGTCTTGCCCGCGGCCTCGATGGTGACGTTGTGCGTGATCGGCGACTGGTTGGTGAAGTCGATCGTCACGGTCCCGGCCTTGGCCGTCAGCGACTTGGTGTCGTACCGCAGCTGGCCGCCCGGGTCGGCCGCGAGCTTCACCGTGCTCCCGGCGGGGGCGCCCTTCGCCGGCGCCGCGGCGGGGCCGCCCTTCGCGGCGGCCGCCTCGTGCTTGGGCTTGGACGCGGTGGCGATCGCCGCGCCCACGGTGCCGGCCACCAGCAGGGCGCTCACGCCCATGACCGCCCGGGCGCGGCCCCGGGTGCCGGGGAAGCCGGGCCGGGACAGGCCGATCGCCGCCAGGATCACCGCCCAGGCGGCCAGGCCGCCGCCCACCAGGTAGAACGGCAGCTTGCTGGGCGCGGAGGCCAGGACGAGCACGGCGGTCGGCATGCAGCGCGCGAGCCTAGCGGACGGGTGTACTAGCCGATAGCCGCCGCGCCGCGCCCTGCCGGGCGCGGCCTCAGCGAGCGGCCGCCTCGTCGCCCTCGCGGGGTGCGCCGGCGCCCGGTTGGGCGCCCTCGGTGACCCGGGAGCGGGCCGTCGGCCGCCGCGGCGCGGCCGCGTTCGCCAGCACCACCCAC
>VAXS01000129.1 GCA_005883255.1 Actinomycetota bacterium
TACGCGAAGGCCAAGCGCAACCTCGGTTGGGAGCCGCGGACGAGCTTCGAGGAGCTGATGCGGCTGATGGTGGACGCCGACGTCGAGCTGCTCAAGCGCTCCCCGGCCGACCGCCTGCGGATGGCGGACGAGCCGGTGCCCTAGCCACGACCGGCTAGTGGACGACCAGGCGGCGGGCCACGCTCGTCCCCGGGGCGTGGGAGGCGTCGTGCCCGATGTGGGCCCGGTAGAGGCCGGTGTTGAAGATGCCGACGAGCGTGCGGTAGCGGGACGACGCCGTCAGGCGAGCGTGCCCGATGATCCGCCAGGTGCGGCCCACCAGCCGCTCGATGACGACCAGCCGTCCGCGCTGGGAAGGCGTCGCGGTGCCGGAGAAGGCCACGCGCTGCCCGCGACCCGGCCGCGTCGAGCTGACGCCCAGCGTCAGCTTGATCTGGACGAACACGGTGTGGGAAGCGCTCTGAGTCGGGTGGGGCCGGGTGGCAGCCACCACCATGTACCGCGTGTTGACCCCGGGCGCGCGGCTGAAGCTGTAGCGACCGAGCGCGTCGGTGCGCGTGGTCGCCACCACCTTGAAGCCCGTGAACGGGAACGGGTTCTCCTGGAGCGTCACGTTGACGCCGCCGGGCGCGCCGCTGAACACCTGGCCGAAAAGGAGCACGGCCCTGCCGAACACGATCGAATTCGGACGCATCCGCAGAGAGACCGACGCCGCCGTGGTGAAGGTGTGATCGCCTCCGCGCCTCGTCCCCGACGTATTCACCGCGTCCGGCCGTACTGGAAGAAGTACGTGGTGGCCAGGTTGTTCGGGTTGACCTTGCCGGTGAGTGTGGCCGACGTCGTCCCCACCCCGGTGGCTGGGCCGGTGGTGACAGACGGGAGGGCCGCCGCCGCCGTCGCCGCGAGCGCCGCGACCAGAAGCGGGACGAGCGCCAGCGCACCCAGCCCAGCCCGAATTCGTCTCTTGGAGACAGCGCCTCTCCGCACGGGCCGGAACCTTAGCGGCAGGCGCTGGAGCCGGCGTCGGTGAAGCTGGCCCCCCGCTCGGGCACGAAGCGCCACGAGTAGGAGTCCGGGCGCAGCGTCAGCGACAGGACCCCGAAGGTGAAGTTGCTGTGCCGCAGGCTCCCCCGCTCGTGCCGGAACACCGGATAGTGGTTCTCGCCGCCGGTGCCCACGACGAACTCGACCATCCCGTGGGCGGGGTCGAGCCCGCCGGACGCGTCCTTGGGTGCGAACCGCTCGTAATCGTGGTCGTGGCCGGAGAGGACCACGTCCGCTCCCGCCAGCTGGAGGTCGCGCCAGAGCGGGACCAGCCTGCTGTCGTTCCCGTGCAGGCCCGAGCTGAACCGGGGCTGGTGCCAGTAGGCCAGCGTGCAGCGAACGGGATGGGCGGCCAGGTCGGCGCGCAGCCAGCGCTCCTGGGCCGAGCCGGTGCGGCAGCCCACCTTCCCGCAGTTGGCGTTGAGCGAGACCAGGTGCCAGCCGCCGAGGTCGTAGGAGTAGTAGCCGCGCCGCCCCGGCCCGGCGCGCGAGCCGAAGTAGGCGTAGTAGCCGGCGGCGCCGGGGGTGGCGTACTCGTGGTTTCCCGGCGTGGGCCGCATGCGGACCAGGAAGCGGCCCCAGGTCCGGGCGAAGATCGCGCGGAAGTCGGAGGCCTTGCCGGTCGGGTACTGGAGGTCGCCGAGGGGGAGGACCGCGTCGGGGCGCAGGCTCGCGAGCAGCGCGGCGGTCTGGGACTGGTGGCACGAGATCGCGGAGTGGACCTCCTGCGGACCGCAGGCGATGTCGCCCGCGGCGGCGAGCGTGACGGCTCCGGGCACCACGCGCGGCGGCGGGAGGCTGGCGGCCGGACGCGCGGCGGTCGACTCGGAGCTGCCGTCTGCGCTGCAGCCGGCGAGGGCCAGGGCGGCGAGGCCGGCCACGAGGAGGCCGGAGCGGCGGGGCATGGCGAGACAGCTTAGGCGGGCGGCGCGCGCTCAGCCGTCGTACACGGCGCGCAGCGCGGCGCCCACCACCTCCGGCGACGTGCGCTCGCGGGCGGCGGCGAGGGCCCGCTCGCCCGCCTCCTCGTCGCCGAAGCGCGCGCGGACGGCGCCGGCCAGCGCGGCCTCGTCGTCGGGGGGGACCAGCTCGGACGCCGGCACGAAGTCCACCAGTCCACCGGTGGCGGCGGCCACGGTCGGCAGCCCCGCCGCCATGGACTCGGCGGCCGCCAGCGGGAAGATCTCCTGGTAGCGCGAGGGGACCAGGGCCACCGCGGCGCCGCGGCGCAGCTCGCGCAGCTCCTCGGGGCTCGCGCGGCCGGCGAAGCGCACGTCGCTCCCCGCCGCCAGCGCGCGCAGCTCGGGCGCCTGCGGCCCGTCGCCCGCTACCACCAGCGGCAGGCCGGCGCGCGCGCAGGCCCGGATCGCCAGGTCCACGCCCTTCTCGGGCGACAGCCGAGCCACCACCAGCGCGTAGCTCCCGCCGCCGGCGTGGGAGCGGTCGGCGAACTCGCGCTGGACCGAGGCCACCACCCGCGCCCGGTCGCCCAGCGGCGCGCCCAGGTCGCGCAGGCGCCCCAGGGCGAAGGCGCTGGGGACCACGAAGGCGTCGCTGGCCCCCGCCAAGCGGGGCTGGTGCAGCGCCAGCCCGGCCCCGTACACCGCCGCCTCCCCGAGCTGGCCCCGGCAGCGCAGGGCGACGCCCGGCAAAGTGTTGCGGCCGTGGCAGCGAGTGCAGTCCGCGCCGCGGGTGAAGCACGTCCCCACCGCGCACACCAGCCGGTAGTTGTGCAGGTGCAGGACCACCCGGGCGCCGGCCCCCCGGGCCGCCTCCAGCGCCCGCCAGCCGAAGGCGGGGTTGACGTTGTGGGCGTGGACCACCCGCGCGCCGGTGCGGCGCACCGCCGCCGTCACCTCCTCGGGGTCCAGCCCGCCCGCCAGCATCCCAGCCGCCGCCCGGCCGCGCCCGAGGTCGGCGGAGTCGCGCGCCAGGAGCTCGGCGTCCTCGCCCAGGCGCTCGCGGAGGAGCCACAGCAGGTCGTCCACCGCCCGCTCCTCCCCGCCCGTAGTGCGGTAGCGGTTGTGCAGCAGCAGGATCATCGGCGCAGCGGCGCCCTACGCTACCGCCGATGCCCGGAGCCGCTCCCAGCGCCTCGATCGTGGTGCCCACGCGCGACCGCGCCGGCTACCTCGACGTCGCCCTGGACTCGATCGCCCCCCAGGCGCGCGCCGCGGGCGCCGAGGTGATTGTGGTCGACGACGCCAGCCGCGACCGCCGGCGGGTGGCCGAGATCGCCGCCCGCCACGGCGCCCGCTGCGAGCACCTGCTCCAGCCGCAGGGGCTCAACGCCGCGCGCAACGCGGGCGTGGCGGCGGCCCGCGCCGACCTGGTGGTTTTCGTGGACGACGACGTCGAGGCGCCGCCGGGCTGGCTGGACGCGCTGCTGGCGGGAGCGGCGGGCGCGCCGGACCACGATGTGCTGGGCGGTCCGATCCGCCCGCGGCTCGAGGGCGCCCACCTGCGCCTGTGCGGCCGGGAGGACCCGCCGATCACGGCGCTCGACCTCGGCCCCGACGACGCCGACGGCGAAGTCGTATGGGGGGCCAACCTGGCGATTCGCCGCCGCGCGCTGGACCGGCTGGGGCCGTTCGAGGAGGGCGAGACCGGCGCCGGCGACGAGGAGGAGTGGGTCCGGCGCTACCGGGGGGAGGGGGGCCGGGTCCGCTACGTGGCCGCGGCGGGGCTCGACCATCGGCGGGCCGGGCGGGACGCGCGCCTGCCCGGCCTGGCCGCCGCGGCCTATCGCCGCGGTCGCACCGCCCGCCGCTACGACGAGCGCCGGGGCCAGGCGCCGCCTCCGGCGGCCGAGCTGCGCACGCTGGCCGGGTGCGCCTGGCACACGGTCCGCCGGCGCTGCGCCAACGGGCCGATCATGGCCGCCCACACCGTGGGGCGCATCGCCGAGGCCCTGGATCCCGCCCCGGACGGCGGGCCCGACTTCCTCTCCGGCCGCAGCGGAAACGTGGTGGGCCGGCGGGCGGGACTGGCGGCGGCCGCCGACCTGGCCCTGGACGCGCGCGAGGCGCTCACCGGGCGGCGCGGGCGCCTGCGGCGCGCGGCCGCCGAGCATCCGCCGCGCCGGCGCGTGCTGGTGCTGGGGATCGAGCGCCCGGAGCACCGCCAGCTGGCCGCCGCCGCGCGGGCCGAGCTCGCCCGCTCCCGCCACGACGTGGAGGTGGCGCTGGCGCCACCCCGTCCCGGCCGCGGCAAGTTCGAGAACCTCAACGCGCTGCTGGCCCGCCATCCGCCGGCCGGCCGCGACTGGCTCCTGGTAGTCGACGACGACGTCAGGCTGCCTCGCGGCTTTCTCGACGTCCTGCTGTTCTGCGCCGAGCGCTTCGACCTGCGCCTGGCCCAGCCCGCGCACCGGCGGCGCTCGCACGCCGCCTGGGGTGTGACGCGGCGAGCGCCCGACAGCGTCGTGCGCGAGACGTCGTTCGTGGAGATCGGGCCGGTGACCGCCTTCCACCGCGACACCTTCGACGCCCTGCTCCCGTTCCCGGACCTGCGGATGGGCTGGGGCCTGGACCTCCACTGGGCGGCCCTGGCCCGCGCGCGCGGCTGGCGGATGGGCGTGGTGGACGCGGTGGCGATCGCCCACCGCGCCCGTCCGGCGGCGGCGACCTACGACCGCGACCGGGCGGTGGCCGAGGCGCGGGAGTTCCTGGCCTCGCGGCCGTACGTCCCCCGCCACGAGGCCGAGCGCACCCTCGCCGTGCACCGCAGCTGGTGAAGGTCGTCGTCGTCGCCGAGTACTACCCCCGGGCGGCGGACCCGGTGCTGGGAGTGTGGGCGCACCGCCAGGCGCTGGCGGCGCGCGACGCGGGGGCGGACGTGCGAGTGGTCGTGCTCCACCGTCCGATCCCCTCGCGAGCGGCGCTGGCCGCCCGCGACCGGGCTGGCGCGAGCGCGCCGCTCCGGCAGCCGGCGCGCGCCGGGCTGGACGGGATCGACGTGCGCTACGTGCGCTACCTGTCTCCGCCGCGGCCGCGGTGGTACCCGACGTGGGGCGCGTGGGCCGCGGGCCCGCTGGCGCTGGCGCTGCGCCGGCTGCGACGCGACTTCCCCTTCGACCTGGTCCACGCGCACTACGCGCTGCCGGCCGGGGACGCGGTGCGCCGCGCGGCCCCGGAGGTCCCGCTGGTGGTGTCGGCGCACGGCGGCGACGTGCTGGGCGTGGCCCGGGCCAGCCAGCGCGGCCGGCGCACCGTGGCCCGAGCCCTGGCGCACGCCCGGCTGGTCCTGGCCAACAGCGCGGGCACGGCCGAGCGCTGCGCCGAGCTGGGTGCCCGCGACGTCCGCGTCGTCCACCTCGGGACCGACCTGCCGGCGCCGCGGGCGGACCGAGGGCGCCACCACCCGCCGAAGCTGGTGACGGTGGGTCATCTGGTGGCGCGCAAGCGACACGCCGACGTCGTGCGGGCGGCGGCGCTGCTGCGCGAGCGCCATCCCGGGCTGCGGTACGTCGTCGTCGGCGACGGGCCGGAGCGGGGAGCGATCGGGGCTCTGGCCGGCGAGCTGGGCATGTCCGAGCGCGTCGAGCTGCGCGGGCAGCTGGTGCCGGAGGCCGCGCGGGAGCAGGCGCGCGCGGCCAGCGCGTTCGTCATGCCCAGCGTGGACGAGGCGTTCGGCGTGGCCTACGTGGAGGCGATGGCGGGCGGCGTGCCCGCGATCGGCTCCCGCGGCGAGGCGGGACCGGAGGAGATCGCCGCCGCCGGGGGCGGGATCCGCCTGGTCGGACCCGGCGACGTCGAGGAGCTGGCGGCGGAGGTCGACCGCCTCCTGACCGACCCGGAGTGGGCGCGGGAGCTGGGCGCGGCCGCCCGGGCCACCGTCGAGGCGGCGTTCACCTGGGAGGGCTGTGGCCGCGACACCGTCGCCGCCTACGAGGCGGCGCTGGCATGAGCCCGCCGGTCCTGTTCGTGACCAACTACGTCCCGCCCGCCCGGGTGGGAGCGTTCGCCGCGCTGGCCGAGCGCGAGCCGGTGGAGCTCGCCCTGTTCGGCGGGCGCGTGCACCACGGCGCGGTCGAGCTCGGGGGCGTAGCCCCGCCTGACCTTCCATTCCCGACCCGCGCGATCGCGCAGCGCGAGGCCTTCACGCTGGCCGCCAGCGGGCGCTACCGGGCGGTGGTCGCGGGAACCGTGGGGCGGACCGCGCTGCTGGCCGCGTACCTCGGCGCCCGGTGCGCCGGCGTCCCCTTCGTCCTGTGGGCCACGTTGTGGGCGCAGCCCAAGGGCCCGGCGGGACTGGCCGGGTACCCGGCGCTGCGCTGGATCTACGCCCACGCGGACGCCGTCGTCACCTACGGCCCCCACGTGTCCGCCTACGTGACCGCCCGGGGCGCGCTCCAGGTCCGCGAGGCGCCGCAGGCCGTGGACGCCGACTTCTGGTCGCAGGCGCCGGAGGCGGCGGCGATCGAGGCCGCACGCCACGCTTCCTTCCAGGCGCTGTTTACCGGGCGCCTGCTGAGGGAAAAGGGGGTCCGGGTGCTTCTCTCGGCCTGGCGGATGACGGGCCTCGAAGCGCCACACGCCGCGCTGGTCCTGGTCGGCCGCGGCCCGGAGCGAGCCCGGGCCGCGGCCACCGGGGCACTCGCGCCGGGGGAGCTGGCCCCGGGGGACATCCGAAACTTCTATGCCGCCTCGGACGTTGTCGTCGTACCGTCGATCCCCACGCGCACCTTCCGCGAGCCGTGGGGGCTGGTGGTCAACGAAGCCATGAGCCAGGGTCGTGCTGTCATCGCCACCGACGCCGTCGGCGCCGCCGCCGGCGGCCTCGTCCAATCGGGCCGCAACGGGCTGGTCGTGCCCGCCGGCGACGCCTCCGCGCTGGCCGCCGCGCTGCGCCGGCTGCACGACGACCCGGCCGAGCGCGCCCGCCTGGGCGCCGCCGGCCGCCAGGACGTGCGCGGCTACACGCACGCCGCCTGGGCCGACGCCGTGGCGGCCGCGCTCGCCGACGCCGCCGGCCGGCGGCCACCCGCGCGCGGCGCCCCGGCGGGAGAGGATTGATACCTTGATCGCTCGCTCCGTCCGGGGAATGTCGTCCCCGTACCGCTCATGCGCAGGGTTCTAGCCGTACCAGCCGTCCTCGCCTGCCTGCTCGTGCCCGTCGCGTCGGCGCACGCCAGCGGGCGCGGCGTCGTGCGCGATTGCACCGACAACGGCCGTATCGACCAGCACCACTCCGCCGCCGACTACAACTCGGCGCTGGCCAACCTGCCCAGCGACGTCAACGAGTACACCGACTGCCGCCAGATCATCGAGGCCGCCCAGCGCCGCGACGCCAACCGGGGCACGAGCGGCGGCGGAGGCGGTGGCGGCTCGGTGAGCGGCGGCGGCCTGCCCGGCACGGGCGCGCCCCCGGCCGGCGGCGCGCCGGCGCCCGCCACTCCCGGCGAGGCCAACGCGCTGGGCCAGGCGGCCAAGAACGGCGGAGCCCCGGTCGGGGTCGCGGGCCAGCCGATCACGCCCGGAGGCTCGGGGATCACCAGCGCCGCCGTGCGGCACGCGCTGCCGGCTCCGCTCGTCGTGCTGCTCGTCCTGCTGGGCCTGGGCGGCCTGGCCTGGGCCGCCACGGTGGCCCGCGCGCGCGGCATCCAGCCGCCTCCGCCCGTCCTCCGCGTCCTGAATCGTGTCTTCCCCCGCCGGGCTTGAGTCCCCGCCGGCGCCGGCGGGCGCTCCGCCCGCGGCCCGGCTCCCGGATGGCGCGGCCACGCAGCCCGCGCCGCCCGTGGCGCGGCCGGCGCAGCCGCCGCTGTGGCCGGGCCTGGGCGTGTCCGGCCGCCTGGCGCTGGCGCTGGGCGCCGTCCTCCTGGCCGCGGCGCTGATCGCCAAGGCCGGCGGCTCGCTGGGAACCACCACCACCGTCCAGATCGGCGTGACGCTCCTGGGCGCGGGCGTGGCCGCCGCGGCGCTGCTGGCCGCCCCCACCCCGCTGCGGGCCTGGGGCGTGGGCACGCTGGCGCTGCTGGGGGCGCTCACCGCCTGGACCGCGCTCTCCACGATCTGGTCGGTCCAGCCCGCCGACTCGTGGCTGGACGCCAGCCGCGCGATCGCCTACTTCGCCGCGTTCGCCGGCGCCATCGGGCTGGCCCGCCTGTTCCCCCGTCGCGCCGGCGCGATCGTCACCGCGGTCCTGCTGGCCACGGTGACGGTGTGCGTGGTCGCGCTGGTGGTGAAGTCGTTCCCGGTCGGCTTCGACTCCAAGGAGGAGCTGGCCCGCCTGCGCCAGCCGCTCGACTACTGGAACGCGCTGGGCCTGCTGGGCGCGTTCGCGGTGCCCGCCGGCCTCTGGGTGGGAGCGCGGCGGGCGGGCGCGCCCGGGACGCGGGCCCTGGCCTTCCCGGCGATCGGCCTGGCGCTGGTGACCGTGCTGCTCTCCTACTCCCGGGGCGCGCTGATCGCCCTGGGCGTGGGGCTCGCCTTCTGGTTCGCGGTGGTGCCCCTGCGGCTGCGCGGGCTGGCCGTGCTGCTGCCCAGCGCCGCGGTGGCCGGCGGGGTGAGCGCCTATGCGTTCGCCAGCGACGCGCTGTCCAAGGACCGGGCGCCGCTCGCGGACCGGGTCGGGGCGGGTCACACGCTGGCGCTCCTGCTCCTGCTCCTGGTGGCGGTCCTGCTGGCGGCGGGCGTGGGGATCGAGCGCTACCGCGAGCGCCGGCCGCCCACCCCGCGGCTGCGCAAGCGCGCCGGCCTGGTCTCGCTGGCGGCGGTGGCGGCGGCGCCGTTCGTGGTGCTGGCGGCGCTGGCGCTGTCCAGCGGCGGGATCTCCGGCCAGGCCACCCGGGCCTGGCACAACTTCTTCTCCACCAACACCTCCACGTCCTACGGACCCGAGCGGCTGAAGTCGATCGGCACCCGGCGCGGCAGCTACTGGCGCGAGGCCGAGAAGGTGTGGAGCGGCCACAAGTGGGTGGGCGCCGGGTCGGCGGGCTACGCCACCGCGCGCAAGCGCTTCCGCAAGTCCAGCCTGGACGTGCAGCACGCCCACGGCTACGTGCCCCAGACCGCCGCCGACCTGGGCATCGTGGGACTGGCGATCTCGCTGGTCCTGTTCGGGGCCTGGCTGGCGGCCGCCGCCCGGGCGGCGGGGGTGCGGCGGCGGATCCGGCCCGGCAACCTCGATCCCCGCCGGCTCCCGGCCGTGCTGGGGCAGACGGGCAGGCGGCTGGCGGGGGCCGCCCGGGGGTGGCCGGGGCGGCTGAACGCCACCGCGGACCGGGTGGCCGTGCGCCAGCCGGCGGACGGCTCCCGGGCGGCGCTGCTGACCCTGCTGGCGGTGGTGGTCACCTTCGGCGCCCACTCGCTGATCGACTGGACCTGGCTGGTGGCGGGGACCGCGCTGATCGCGCTCGTGTGCGCCGGGTACGTGGCCGGCCTGGGACCGCCCTGGGTCCCGGGCCGCGACCGCTCCGCCCCGGTGCGCAGCCGGGCGGCCGGCGCGGTGGCGGCGGTGGTGGTGGCCCTGGTGGCGGCCTGGGCGATCTGGCAGCCGCTGCGCGCCTCACATGCCGGTGACGCCGCGCTGGCCTCGCTGTCCGACGGCCGCACCGCCGACGCGCTGGTCCAGGCCCGCGCCGCCCACGACCGCGACCCACTGGCGCTCGAGCCGCTGTTCGACCTCTCAACCGCCGCCGACGCGGCCGGCGACAAGGCCGGGGCCCAGCGGGTCCTGGAGCAGGCCGTCCGCCTCCAGCCCGGCAACCCCGAGAGCTGGCGCCAGCTCGCCGCCTATCAGCTGAACAACCTCAACCAGCCCACGCCCGCGTTCGCCGCGCTGCGCGCCGCCCTGTTCCTGGATCCCAAGAACCCGGCGATCCAGGCCGAGCTCCTCGACGCCTACCGGCGGCTGCCCACCCGGCCGGTGCAGCCGGGGGCGCAGCCGGGCAAGGGCGTGCTGGGCGCGATCCAGAGGCTGGGCCGGCCGGCCAAGCGCAACCACAAAGCAGGCTGAGGGTTTCAAGCGGGCGTGCGCCGCGCCGGCATCGCCCTCGCCGCCCTGACCGTCGCGGCCCTGGCCGCCGCCCCGGGCGCCGGCGCCTCCACCAGGCAGGAGTCGCTGTTCCAGGACGACGCGCTGCTGGTCTACCCCTCGATCTCCGCGGTGGGCCACACGCTGGACACGCTGCAGCAGCTCGGCGTCGACCGCATACGGGTCTCGGTCTACTGGAGGCTGGTGGCACCCGGTCCCACCTCCGACAGCAAGCCCGCCTTCGGCGGAGGCGGGGAGGGCGACCCCGCCGCCTATCCGCGCGCGAACTGGAAGCGCTACGACGACCTGGTCCGCGCCGCCTACGCCCGAGGCATGCAGGTGGACTTCGACGTCGGCAGCCCGGCGCCCAGGTGGGCCTCGCAAGCGCCGCCCGCCTCCAACGCGGACCTCGACGGCTACTACCGGCCCGACCC
This sequence comes from Actinomycetota bacterium, assembly GCA_005883255.1. Classification (GTDB taxonomy): domain Bacteria; phylum Actinomycetota; class Thermoleophilia; order Solirubrobacterales; family Solirubrobacteraceae; genus AC-38. Next base: position 10,455 of record VAXS01000129.1, read on the forward strand.
CGCCGACTTCGGCCAGTTCTTCCACGCCGTCGCCCAGCGCTACAACGGCGCCTACACGCCGGCGGTGTCCGACCAGAATCCGCCCCCGCCGCCTCCGCCAAATCCCAACCCGCTCCCGATCCCCCTCCCGATGGCGAGTGGAGCCGCGCCCACCGCCTCGGCCGCCACCCCCGGCGACGGGACGCTGCCGCCCGTCAACTACTGGTCGGTGTGGAACGAGGGCAACCAGAAGACCTTCCTGGCGCCGCAGTACGTCCACCGTCACGAGTACTCGCCGCGCCTGTACCGGGCGTTCCTGGACGGCGCCTGGCAGGCGCTGATGGCCACGGGGCACACGGGGAACACGATCCTGGTGGGCGACACCGCCCCCAAGGGCGGCGGCCAGCGCGACGACCTGGCCAACATGCGCCCGCTGCGCTTCGTGCGCGCGCTGTACTGCGTGGGCTCCAACCTGCGGCCGCTGGCGGGCCGGGCCGCCGCCGCGCTGGGGTGCCCGACGCGCAGCCAGGTGGCGGGGTTCCCGGCCCAGCATCCCGCGCTGTTCGGGGCCTCGGGCTTCGCGCATCACCCCTACGCGCTGCTCACGCCGCCGGCCCTGCGCGCCCGCAACGCCGACGACGTCGCGGTGGCCGACATCCCGCGGCTGGACGGCACGCTGGGGCGCATCTTCGCCGCCTACCGCCAGCGGCGGCGCCTGCCCATCTACGACACCGAGTTCGGCTACCAGACCCGCCCCCCCGACCCGTTCGGCTTCCGGCCGGCGCTGGCGGCCACCTACATCAACCAGGCCGAGTACATGAGCTACGTCAACCCGCACATGCGCTCCTACGACCAGTTCCTGCTGGTGGACGCGCCGCCGGTGTCGGGCTTCTCGCCCCGCGATCCCGGCTACTGGAGCTCGTTCCAGACCGGCCTGGAGTACGGCGACGGCACGCCCAAGCCGGTGCTGGCGGCCTACAGGGTGCCGATCTTCATCCCCCGCGCCAGCCGGACGTTCGCCGGGCCCTTCCGGGTGTGGGGCGGCGTGCGCCCGGCGCCCAACGGCAGCGCGCAGGCCGTGGACGTCATCTACCGGGCGAGCGGACGGGGCAGCCGCTGGCGCCTGGTCAAGCGGGTGGTGACCCGCAGCCCGCGCAACTACCTGGACACCAGCGTGCGGCTGCCGGCGTCCGGGCTGGTGCGGCTACGCTGGCGCAACCCGGCGACCGGCGAGGTCGACCTGTCACGGGCCGCCCCGGTGTTCATCCGGTTCTAGCCAGCTCCGGGGCGCGCTCGCGGTCGCCGTCCAGCAGGTCCGCCGGGAGGTGGCCGGGACGGCTGCGCTCCCACACCGACGACAGCAGCGCCTCGTACTGGTCGGCCACCGCGTCCCAGGAGTAGCGCCGGGCGCGCTCGCGCGCCCGGCGGCGGTACTCCTCGACCAGCTCCGCGTCGTACAGCAGGCGGTCGAGCTGGGCGGCCAGCGCCGGGACGCCGTCCTGCCCGGAGAAGTACAGCCCGGCGTCGCCCACCGTCTCGGCGTTGGGCGGGTGGTCGTTGACCAGCACGCAGTTGCCCGCGGCCAGGGCCTCGAGGATCACCGGGTGCGTGCCGCCCACCTCGGTGGGCGCGCAGAACAGGTAGGCGTGGCGCTGCAGCTCCCAGTAGCCGCGGCCGAACACGTAGCCCGGGAACACCACGCGCGG
>VAXS01000171.1 GCA_005883255.1 Actinomycetota bacterium
CGACGGCCTGGCGGCGGGCGTGTGCACGATCAGCGCCGCCACCTTCGCGATCATCGCCTTCGACCTGGGCCAGAACGCCGCCGCCGTGCTGGCGGCGCTGACCGCCGGCGCCGCGCTGGGGTTCCTGTTCCACAACTTCCACCCGGCCTCGGTCTTCATGGGGGACAGCGGGTCGAACCTGCTGGGGCTCATGCTGGGCTCGATCGCGGTCCAGGGCACCTTGAAGACCAACGCGTTGATCGCGCTCGTGGGCCCGCTGGTGATCCTGGCCGTGCCGTTCCTGGACACCGGCTTCGTGGTGGCCAAGCGCATCAAGTACCGCCGGCCGATCTACCTGGCCGACACCGAGCACTTCCACCACCGCTTCGCCCGCATCGGGTTCTCGCAGCGGCGCACCGTGCTCTACCTGTACGCCTGGACCCTGTGCCTGGCCGGGCTGGCGCTGGCCCTGCGCTTCATCCCCTACTCGGACCGCAGCGGCCACCTGCACGCCGGCTGGTCGGTGCTGATGGGCGCGTTCGCGGTCATCGCCCTGGCGGCCAGCGCCTACCTGGTCTACGTACTGGAGATCCTCAAGTTCAAGCGCCTGCGCGCCTGGCAGCTGCGCCGGCTGGACCCCGAGACCGCCGAGCACGAGATCGACGCCGCGGTCGAGCGCGAGCTCGAGACCGGCGAGTTCCAGGCGGTCAACCCGCCCTAGACTCCGACCATGCCCACGCTCCTCGACCTCTCGGTGCAGGGCGACGTCGGCACGCTGGCCGACGAGTCGCGCCTGCGGTCGGTCAAGCTCATGGACCCCCAGCAGCTCTACGAGCTCTGGGAGCGCCAGAACTGGGAGGCGCACTCCATCTCCCTGGAGCGCGACGTGGCCGACTGGCAGGGGATGAGCGAGGAGGAGCGCGGGCACCTGGCCTGGCTCCTGTCCTCCTTCTTCATCGGCGAGGAGCGGGTCACCACCCAGTTCAGCGGCCTGGTGGCCGCCTACGAGTCGCAGGGCGAGGAGGCGTTCCTGGCCACCCAGCAGGTGGACGAGGCCCGGCACGCCCAGCACTTCAACCGCTTCTACCGCCAGGTGGTGGGCTACGACGGGACCTTCGAGGACCGGCTGCGGCAGGCCCGGGAGCACCTCAACGAGGCGTTCCTCGTCCTCTTCGACCGGCATCTGGTCGACGCCTGCCGGAGGCTGCTGGACGACCCCGCCGACGGCGACGCCAAGGTCGACTTCGTGACCACCTACCACATGGTCATCGAGGGCACGCTGGCGCTGACCGGCCAGGAGTTCATCACCCGCTTCATGGAGGAGCACGAGCTGCTGCCCGGGTTCACTGACGGCTTCCGCAACATCGCCCGCGACGAGCACCGCCACGTCGCCTACGGGACCTGGTTCCTGCAGCAGAAGGTGCGCGCGCAGCCCGAGGCGGCCGGGCGCATCCAGGAGAAGCTGGCCGAGCTGCTGCCGATCGCGGCCGCCGTCCTGGTGCCCCCCGGACTCCAACTGGGCGACTCCTACGAGCTGCTGGGCTACTCCAGCGACGAGGTCAACCAGTACGCGTTCACGGCGCTCAGCCGCCGCCTGCGGGTGATCGGCGTGAGCCTGCCGGCGGTGGCCGCCTAGCGCCCGACCTCGCTGCGGACGACCGGGATGCCGAAGCGCCGCTCGGCCTCCTGCGCGAAGTCGTCTTCGAGGTAGGCGCGCTGGCCCTGGGGGTGCCTGAAGACCACGATCCGGTCGGCGGGGAACGCGGCCAGCGCATCGGCCACCGCCTGGAGGGGGTCGCTCTCGCCGGTGTCCCCGGCCGCGTCCACGCCCGCCTCGTCCAGGCGCTCCACCGTCTCCTCCTCCACCTCACGGGCGCGGGCGATCGCCTGGTCGACGTCCGACATCCAGAAGCGCAGCGGCGAGTCCTGCAGGGCGGGGGAGACCACCAGCACCTCGGCGTCCCGGGCGTCGCCGCCCAGCGCCGCCCGGAGCAGCGCGGCGTCCACCGGCTCGGACGTGAGCACCAGGACCCTCATGCCTCAGGCGGCGTGCAGGCTCGGATGCCCGTCGCCGGGCCAGGGCGCCAGCATGAGCAGTAGGCGCGCGTCGCTGCGCGCCCGCACCTCCCGGCGCTCGTTGGGGTCGAAGATGGCCAGGAAGCCCGGCCCGGCGGCCACCGGGTCGCCCCCGTCCACGATCTCGATCTCCCCGTCCACCACCAGCAGCCAGGCGCGCTCGTGGACCTGGTGCTCCTGGAGACGCTCGCCGCCGGGGAGCAGGATCAGGATCGTCCGGCCCTCGCCCTGCGAGTGCAGGACCTCCGGCTGATGCGGCTTGACGTCGACTTCGCGCAGGTCCCAGCGCCGCATGGCGGGCATCCTATCCCGGGTCACAAGTGCATGATTCGTGGCACCGCATCGGGGGAATCGGCTCAATAGGGAGTTCCGGGGGGCCTGCCGGAAGAGCCGCCGATGGCCGAACAACTGCGACACCGACTCCCTCACGGGCCCCAGGCGCCCGCCCGTGCGCGCCGGGCGCTGGAGGCCCTGCGGGGCATCCTGACGCCCGAGGCGCTGAGCGAGCTGCGCCTGCTGGTCTCGGAGCTGGTGACCAACGCCGTCCGGCACGGGCGTCCGGTGCGCGCGGACGACGGGGTCGAGCTGCTGGTCCGGGTCCGGGGCGGCACCGCCCGGGTCGAGGTGGTGGACGGGGGTCGGGGCTTCGTCCCGCCGGACACGCCGCCCGACCTGGCCACGCTGGGCGGATGGGGCCTGGTGGTGGTCGATCGGCTGGCCGATCGCTGGGGGGTGGACGGCGGCGCGCGCACCCGTGTGTGGCTGGAGTTCGACCTGCACGGAGGCCGTGGGCCGGAGCGTCCCAGGGTGCTCACGGGCGTTCCGAGCGTATAGACTCGAAGGCGCGACAGACACCGGATCGAACAGCGATTCGAGCCTCGCCCGGACGGCGCCGCCCGGGCTTTCGTGTCTGTAGGAAGGCGCGCTTGACCGACGATGGCCACCCACGCCCAGACGACCTCTGATCCGATGGTCGTCGTGCGCTGGCTCGACCTCCTGGTGCTCGTACTGGCCCTGCCGGTGTTCGTGGTGGCCGGGTTCTCGCTTACCGGCTACGCCACCGGGGCCGGGGTGTGGCTGGCGCAGCGGGCGCTTCAGGTGGCCGTCCAGCGTCGCGCCGAGGCCTCCAGCGAGCCCCGCACGATCGTGGGCCTCACCGCCGGCAGCCTGCTCCTGCGGGGGTGGCTGGTGGCGCTGACCATCCTGCTGGTGGGGTTGGGCGACAACGACGCGGGCCTCGCCGCCGCGGTGCTGGTGATCGTCCTGTTCACGATCTACTTCAACGCGTCGCTGATCCTCCGGGCGGGCGCCCCCTCCAGATGAGGACCCGAACCAAGCTCCTCCTCGCCCTGGTCAGCTGGATCGCCCTGGGGATCCTGTTCGGGGCGATCTTCGGCAACGCCGGCCGCAACAACGCCTTCCAGCCCCAGAACGAGTTCAAGCTCGACCCGTGGGTGAAGATCAAGCTCGGGAGCCTGGACCTCAGCATCAACAAGGCCGTGCTCTACATCGTCCTGGCGGCCACGGCGACCTCGTGGACCATGGTCTGGATCTCCCGCCGGATGCAGGCCCGCCCCAACCGGGTGCAGACCGCCGTGGAGGCCGCCTACATCCTCATGCGCGACAACATCACCTTCGGGAACATGGACCGGCGGATGGCCACGAAGTGGTTCCCGTTCATCGGGACGCTGTTCCTGTTCATCTGGTTCTCGAACATCATCGGGTACTTCCCGCTGCCGGTGAACACGCAGGAGAAGTTCGACCTGTTCGGCGTGCACGTCCCCGCCTTCGCGATCTACGCCGCCACCGCCAACCTGTCGATCCCACTGGTCCTCACGCTGATGGTGTGGTTCAGCTACCACATCGAGGGCATCCGGACCCAGGGCTTCGTCCCCTACCTGCGCAGCTGGATCCCCGCGGGCGTCCAGGGCTTCGCGGCGGTGCCGATCTTTGTGATCGAGGTGATCTCCCACTTCGTGCGGATCATCTCGCTGTCGGTCCGGCTCTTCGCCAACCTACTCGCCGGTCACCTGCTGATCCTGTTCATGGCCGGCGGCCTGGTGGTCCTGCTCGGCCTGGCCGCGATCGGGGTATTCACGCTCCCGGTGGCGGTCGCCTTCTACGCCTTCGAGGTCGTCTTGATCGCGACTCTGCAAGCGTTCATCTTCGCCACGCTGGCCGCCATCTACTTCGGCGGCGCGACGGCGGCGCATCACTGATTGGGAAAGGAGCGGCAATGGCAGTCATGGACACCATCCTGGCAGCGGCGAGCAACCCCAACGCCAAGGCGATCAAGTCGATCGCGCTGGGCGTGGGCGCCGGGCTGGGGACGATCGGCCCCGGCATCGGCGTGGGCTACATCTTCGGGAAGGTCATCGAGTCGGTGACCCGCCAGCCGGAGATGCGCGACGAGATCACGTCGATCCAGTGGCTGGGCTTCGCGCTGACCGAGGCGATCGTCTTCTACGCGTTCATCTTCGGGCTGATCGCGTTCTTCCTCGGCGGCAGCTAGGCGC
>VAXS01000172.1 GCA_005883255.1 Actinomycetota bacterium
CGCTCGCGCTCGGCGGCGTTGAAGGTCTCGACCGGGTAGTCCACGGGGCGCTGAGGGTAGCGAGCGCGCAAGACCCACCGCTGGCACTACCATGCGGCGCTTGATGGCGTCCGTCCTAACGCCATTGTGCGCCGTTCTCGCCGTGCTGCTGGCGGGCGCGGGTGCGGCCAAGCTGCGCTCGCCGTCCGGCGCGGTCTGGGCGCCGGCCGGCCTGGGGCGGCTCGGCGGCCGCTCCGGCGCGCGCATCGTCGGCCTGGGCGAGGTCGCCCTGGGCGGCTGGGCGCTGGTGGCGCCCGGGCGTGTGGCCTGTCTCCTCCTGGGCGGCGCCTATGCCGCGTTCGCGGTCTACCTGGTCCGCGGGTTGCGCGCCGGCGCCGACTGTGGCTGCTTCGGCCCGGGCGAGGCCCCGGCGACGCGTGCTCACCTGGCGTTCGACGCCCTGGCGGCGGGGGTGGCGATCGCCGCCGCGGTGCATCCCGGGCCGAGCCTGCTCGCCCTGGCCGCCCGCGACTGGCCGGCCGGCATCCCCCTGGCGCTGGGGGTCGGGTGCGCGGCCTATCTGTCCTACCTCGTCCTGGCCGTGCTGCCGCCGCTGTGGCACGCCGGCGCCGCGAGGGAGCCATGACCCAGCGCTTGGTCGACCGCACCGCCTCGCTGCTGGGAGCCCGCACGTCGCGGCGCGGATTCCTGACGCGGCTGGCCCTGGCCGGCTCGGCCTTCGTCACCGCCCCGATCAGGTACCTGGTCCGGCCGGAGCCCGCCTGGGCGATCATCTCGCCCGGGGACTGCCCCTCCGGCGCGCTGTGCAACGACGGCTGGACCGCGTTCTGCTGCGAGATCAACGGCGGTCGCAACAGCTGCCCGCCCAACAGCTACGTCGCCGGGTGGTGGAAGTGCACCGAGTATCGCGGCGGTGGCCTGTGCGCGCCCCAGGGCGTGCGCTACTACGTGGACTGCAACCGCTCGCCCGGCCGCAGCTTCTCCGGAGGCTGCCACTGCGCGCGGGGAGACTGTGGCCGCCGGCGGGTGGACTGCAACGTGTTCCGCTACGGCCAATGCAACCCGCAAATCGGGGGGACCACCGAGGTGGCCTGCCGGCTGGTGATCTGCCAGCACCCGGCGTCGGTCTCCGACTTCCACTGCAACAGCAGCTACAAGCAGGAGAACCGGGTGTGCGGGCAGGAGGCCGGCTGCTTGCGGGGGCTGCTGGTGCAGCTTCCAGGCGGAGGGGGCGCCTAGCCATGACCGCGCTGGTCGCCTGCGAGACGGTGCTGCTGGTGTTGCTCTCGATCCTGGTCGTGGGCCTGCTGCGCAGCCACGCGGAGATCCTGCGCCGGCTGGGCCGCCCCGAGGCGGACGAGGGCGAGGCGCTGCCGCCGGCGTCGGCAGCGGACTCGGGCGCGCGCGCCGCCGACGACGTGGCCGGGGTCACCCCGGCCGGCGACGCCATCCAGGTGGGCCTGGGCCCGGGTGCGCCCACCACCCTGCTGGCGTTCCTGGGCAGCGGCTGCTCGAGCTGCCACGAGCTGTGGGAGGGGCTGGCGCCGGAGCGCCGCGACCTCCCGGGCGACCTGCGCGTGGTGGTCGTGGCTCAGGACCCGTCACGCGAGAGCCCCTCGCGGCTGCGCCGGCTGAGCCCGCCGGATCTCCCGGTCGTGATGTCGTCGGCGGCCTGGGAGTACTACGGGGTGCCCGGCTCGCCCTATTTCGTACTGGTGGACGGCCCCTCGGGCCGCGTGAGCGGCGAGGGGGCGGCCGTGGGCTGGCCGCAGCTGTGGTCGCTGCTGCGCGACGCCCGAGCGGACGCCGGCGACGACGCGGACGACGGGACCGGCACCTCCGGGGCGGAGCGGGCGCGGCGGGCCGAGCGGACGCTGGCGCGCGCGGGCATCGGCCCCGGCCACCCGAGCCTGTACCCGTCGCCCTCCGCCGAGGACCCGGAGGGAGGCGCCTGATGCTCTCGCCCGCCGTCGAGATCGCGGCGATCGGGTGCACGGTGGCGGCCCTGGCGGCCGTGCGCTCGGCCTGGTCGCCCTGAGGCGAGTCGATGCTGGCCAGCATCACTCCGCTCGGGCAGCGGAGCCGCCACAGCTCATGGGGGGTCACGGTGACGGCGTTCGTGGTCGCCTCCACGGCCACCGGAGGGGCGCTGGGCGCCGCCGCCGGATGGCTGGGCGGGCTGTCCGCCGGGAGCCACGGGCAGCTGCGCGTGTGGCTCCTGGCCGGCGCCCTGGCGGCCGGGCGCTCGGCCTGGTCGCCCTGAGGCGAGTCGATGCTGGCCAGCATCACTCCGCTCGGGCAGCGGAGCCGCCACAGCTCATGGGGGGTCACGGTGACGGCGTTCGTGGTCGCCTCCACGGTCACCGGAGGGGCGCTGGGCGCCGCCGCCGGCTGGCTCGGCGGCCTGTCCGCCGGGGGCCACGGGCAGCTGCGCGTGTGGCTCCTGGCCGGCGCCCTGGCGGCCGGACTGCTGCTGGACGCCGGCGTGCGCGGCCTGCGGCCTCCCTCGCCCCGGCGCCAGGTCAACGAGGACTGGATGTACGAGTACCGGGGCTGGGTCTACGGCGCCGGGTTCGGCGCCCAGCTCGGCCTGGGCGTGGCCACGATCGTCAGCACCGCCGCCGTGTACGTGACGTTCGCGGCCGCGCTGCTCTCCGGCGGGGCGCTGACCGGAGCGCTGGTGGGCGCCTGCTTCGGCCTGGTGCGGGGCGCCTCGATCCTGGCCGGCGCCCGGGCGGCCGGACTGCTGCTGGACGCCGGCGTGCGCGGCCTGCGGCCTCCCTCGCCCCGGCGCCAGGTCAACGAGGACTGGATGTACGAGTACCGGGGCTGGGTCTACGGCGCCGGGTTCGGCGCCCAGCTCGGCCTGGGCGTGGCCACGATCGTCAGCACCGCCGCCGTGTACGTGACGTTCGCGGCCGCGCTGCTCTCCGGCGGGGCGCTGACCGGAGCGCTGGTGGGCGCCTGCTTCGGCCTGGTGCGGGGCGCCTCGATCCTGGCCGGCGCCCGCGTCCACAGCGCCGACGAGCTGCGGCGGGTGCACCTGGGCCTGCAACGCTGGCGAGCGCCGGCGCGCGCCACCGGCCTGGTCCTCCAGGCCGCGCTGTTGGCTCTGGCGCTGGCGGCGGCAGGAGCGGCGACATGATCGTCCAGGCGCACGGGATCCGGCTCGACGTGCCGGATGGCTGGGAGGCACGGATCTACCGCCGGCCCCACGGCGATCCCACGCTGCACACCGCGAACTTCGCGCTGCCCGTGGACGACGGCGACTTCGGCGCGGGCGCGGTACTGAGCATGCCGCCGGGCGGCGAGTTCCTGTGCCTGACCGAGTACCGGCCCGGCGACGGCCTGGTGCCCGGCCGGGGGCTGTTCGCCGCCGGGCCCCTCCCGCTGCCGCTGCGCTCCTCCCACTTCCGGCCGCGGGTGCTCCACGTGGCCCGGTCGGGCAGCTTCGGACTGCAGCACTTCTTCACCACCGCCGGGCGCCCGTTCTGCCTCTACGCGGTGATCCGCCCGCCCCGGACCGGGGCGCGCGCGAGCGGCGACGGCACGAGCCTGGGTCTCAACCGCGTCCTGTCCACGGTGTCGATCGCCGGCGCGCGCGGCGGGGCGCCGGCCGGGCGAGCCGCCGTCAGACCGTGACCTGCTGGGTCACCCTGCCCACCAGGCCGTTGCCGTCGGACACGGTCTCGGTGACCGCGTAGGTCCCGTGCCCTGAGAACGTGTGCGTCGGGTTCGTGCCCGACGCCGTGTTGGCCGCGCCCGACGCCGGATCGCCGAAATTCCACGTGCGCTGCACGATCGCCGCGCCGTTCGCCCCGCGCGCCGAGGTGTCCTGGAAGGCGAACGTCGTGAGCACCGGGTTCGGGCGGGCGAACGTGAAGGCAGCCGAGGGCGGGGCGGGCACTCCGCTCCTCAGCCGTCCGGTGTACGAGGCCGCGTCGTGACCGAGGAAGCCGGCGCAGGGCGTGAGGTTGAGCCGCCCCGGGTTGGTGTAGGTGGCGGTGAGCGCGGTCGCGAAGCTCACGGCCTGGACCACCTGCACGCGGGCCACCCGCAGGACGATCGTGAACGGGACCTTGCCGCCGTGGCGATACAGGCGCGCTCCGCAGCGCACCGGCACGTAGAAGACCCCGCTGCCCACGTAGAGCCCGCGCCCGCGCCTGCGCAGGACGATCCTGTCGAGGCCCCGCCCGCGGTAGCGCACCAGCGACAGCGTCGGACAGAAGCGGGCGGAGCAGCCCGCGGTCAGGATCCAGGTGCGGGTCACGCGCTGGCCGCGACGGACGCCGGGCAGGTTGTGCGCCACGGTGACTCTGCCGTGCATCGTGAAGCTGCCCTGCACCCGGGCGTCGATCGCCGCCGAGGCGTCAGCGCCGCCGGCCGCCACCCCGCCGGCCACCGCCAGGGCCGCCACCAGCCAGCGACCGCGGCGCAACCTGGCCCTAGTAGTAGACGTCGATCCGCTGGCCGAGTCGGATCCACCCGAACACGAAGGACGCGTCGGGGATCGGGATGCGCAGGCAGCCATGGCTGGCAGGATAGGTCGGGACGTCCGGATAGCCGTGGACCGCATACCCGCCGATGAAGTAGTTGGAGTCCACCATCCCCTCGGCGTTCGTCCCCGGCGTCTTGCTGTAGAAGTGGAACGACCCCAGCACCGTGGGCGTCGACGGCTTGCCCGACGAGAGCACGAGCACCTGGTACACGTGGCCGTGCGGGTCGATCAGGGCCAGCACCTGGCGGCCCAGGTCCGCCTCGACGTGGCTCCCGTGACCGGGATAGCGGGCGTGGAAGGCGCCGCGCATGCGCGCCAGGCGGAGGAAGATCGCGGCGCCGGCCGAGAACTGCCGCGGCATTCCGTTCACCTTCCGGTAGGCCAGGACGGCGCGGGCGGTGCCACCGTCGTAGTAGCCGCTGTGCGGCACGCGATAGTGAAGCTGGCCCAGGCGCTGCTGCAGGAACCACACCCGGAGGCCTCGAACGCCCACGCTGGCGTATGGCGAGATCACGTCCACCGCCGGGGCGGCGGCGCTGAGCCGGGGCCGGCCCGGCCCCGGGACCACCGCCGCGTGCAGGAACAGCCGGCCCACGCGACTGGCGCGCAGGCCGAGCGTGAACCGGCCTCCG
>VAXS01000173.1 GCA_005883255.1 Actinomycetota bacterium
CGGCTTCCGCTGCGGGGTGCGCCGCTACAGCGGGCGCTCCACGCTGATCTGCATCCACGGCTTCATCCCCTACGGCAAGCGCGCGGTCGGAGAGGACCAGGTCTCGCCGGCGATGACCTGCAACGTCCGCGGCCTGGCCGCGGTGCGCACCGCCACCGGCGCCTGGGACATCTACACGGTGTCGAGGGCGCCTCGGGTGACCAACGGCACGGCCTGCCCGCTGCCGCACTACTAGCTAGACGAAGAGGTCCTCGGCGGACGGGCGCAGGAGCGCGGTGGCGCCGGGGCCGTCTTCGGGCGTGACGAAGCGCTCGAGGCCGCGGATGACGACCGCCGGCTCGCCCGCGTCCTTGCCCGCGCGGGCCAGGTCGGCCGCGGCCGCGGCCTCGTCGGCCACCGCGATCCAGGTGGCGCGGAGCTCGCGACCCCCGCTGTCGGGGCGCCCGCGCCAGTCGTCGAGCGGCCGCAGCCCGGCGCAGCCGATCGCCACCTCGGCCTGGCCGTGGCGCCAGGCGCGGCCGAACGAGTCGGAGATGATGACCGCGGGCCGCGCACCGGCGAGCTCGCCCAGGCGGGCGCGCAGCCGGCGGGCGGAGGCGTCGGGATCCTCCGGGAGGAGCACCACGCGGTCGCGCGCGCCGGCGTTCGAAGCGTCGACGCCGGCGTTGGCGCACACGAACCCGTGCCGGGTGCGGCAGATCAGCGCCCGCTCCTCGCGGAGCACTTCCACCGCTTCGTCGAGGACGGCCTGGACATGGCGCGGATCGCGCTCCAGCCGCGCCGCCAGCTCGCGCGCGCGAGGGCCCGGCTCGACGTCGGCCAGGTCGCGCACGCGCCCCTCGGCCTTCGAGACCACCTTGTGCGCCACCACCAGGACGTCACCGCCCCGGAACGGCGCCCCGGCGCCGGAGAGGAGCGCCGCGAGGTCATCGCCCGCCCGCACCTCGGGGAGGCCCCGCAGCGAGACCGCGGACAGGCTCACGAGCGGCGCGGCGCGGGCGGCGCCGGCTCCGCGCCGGCCAGCGCGGCCGCGTACGCCTCGCGGGGGCCCTCCCCGCGGGCCAGCGCGTCCAGCATGGCGGTTGTGGCCAGCCGCTCGCCCTTGCGCCGGTCGAGCTCCGCGCGCAGCGCTTCCAGGTCGGCGCCGGTGTCGACGTCGTAGGCCAGCGACTCGAGCGGCTCCACCGCCGGCTCCACGCCCGCCGCGCGCGCGAGCGACTCGTGGCGCGCCCGACTTCCCGGGCCGAAGGCGGGCTCGATCGCGTCGGGCGGCGCCAGCAGCAGCGCGTTCGTCCCGGTCCCGTGCCGGTCGGGGACGATCGCCACCGCGGGCGCGGCCATGTGACGCGCCAGCAGCGCGGTCACCTCCTCGGGATCCAGCGCCGGGCAGTCGCCGGGCACCAGCAGGGCCCTCCCGGCGCCCAGCGACCGCGCTCGCGCCAGGCCCAGCCCGGCGGCCGCGCTCTGGCCCGCGTCCCGGTCGTCCGCCACCACCTCGGCGCCGAAGAAGCCGGCCAGGGCCGCCGCCCGGGGCTCGCCCGTCACGACGATCGTCCGCTCCAGGCCGGTCACCCGCGCGAGCGCCAGCAGCACGTCGCGCAGCATCGCCTCGGCCAGCGCCGCCCGGGTCTCCGGTCCCAGCGCCTCGGACAGTCGCTGCTTCGCGCGGTCGAAGCGCTTCACCGGGAGGATCGCCACGGCGTCCACGCGGCGAACGCTAGCGGGCGGCCGCCAGCCCCTCGGCGAAGCCCAGGGTCTCCTCGGCCAGGCGCCGGCGGGAGCCGGCGTCGGACATGAGGACGTCGGTCTCCAGCACGGGCACCCGGTCCGTGCGCTCGTCGGCGACCAGCCCGTCGACGACTCCCTCGTAGGCGGCGGCGATCCCGTCGGCGCTGAGCTCGAGCCCGGCCCAGCGCAGGAACGGCCCGGTCGGGCCCTTGACCACGGCGCCGCCCACCAGCGGGCTCACCGCCACCACCGCGGCGGGCGACGCCCCCAGGGCCTCGCGCATCCCCGGCACCGCCAGGATGGGGCCGATCGAGATCACCGGGTTCGACGGCCCGATCACGATCGCGCGGGCGGCGGCGATCGCGTCCAGCGCCTCGGGCGCCGGGCGCGACGCCTGGACGCCCTCGAGCTCCACTCCCTCCACGGGCTCGCCCGCGCCCGCCCGGATCATGTACTCCTGGAAGGCCCACCAGCGCCCGCCGAAGCGCACCCGCGTGCGCACCGCCTCGTCGCTCATGGGCAGCACCCGCGCCGGCACGCCCAGCGCGCCCCGCAGCTCCTCCAGCGCCTCCGTCAGGCGCGTCCCGGCGGCCAGGAGCTCGCGCCGGCGCAGCCCCACGGCCAGGTCGCGGTCGCCCAGGTTGAACCACACGTCGACGCCCAGCTCGCGCAGGCCGTCCATGACTCCGAACGTGTCGTCGCGCAGGCCCCAGCCGCGCTCGTCGATGCGGTCGGCCAGCCAGTAGAGGACCAGGTCCGGGTCGGGGGAGACGTGCGCTCCGTAGATCTCCACGTCGTCCGCCGTGTTGGCGACGACGACGAGGTCCCCGCTCACCACGTCCAGCATCCCGCGGGCCAGCCGGGCCCCGCCGGTGCCGCCGGCTAGGACGACGACGGGTCCGCCCACAGCTCTTCTGGCAGCCCGGTGACGCGCACGCCGGCGTGGGTCTTGTAGCGGCCGTTGATCGAGATCATCAGGGCGGTCAGCGACTCCACGATGCGCGACATCTCCAGCCGTCCGGCGTCCACGCAGCGCAGCCCCTCGACGCGGCCCAGCAGCTCGGCCGCCTCGCGCTTGTCGGCGCGCGAGTCGCCGCAGATCAGCACGTCCTCGTCCAGCGCGTGATCGAGCTCGCTCAGCGATTGGGCACTCACCGTGTGCAGTGCGGAGACGACCCGCACGCCGTCGGGCACCATCTCCGCCGCCTGCTGGGCGGCCGAGCCCTGGGGCACTCCCAGCACCCGCGTGGCCCGGCCGCCCACCGCCGCCGCCAGCGGGACCGTCCCGTCGATCAGCAGTTGGCCGGGCGAGAGAGCGGGCCGCAGCGTGGCCAGGTTCTCGGACTGGTTGCGGAACGGCACCGAGAGGACGACGACCGGCGAGCGCGCGGCCGCCTCGGGGTTGACCAGCCCCTCGAAGCTGGCGTCGGGGACGCGCTCGCGCGCCCGCCCGGCCGTCTCCGCCGCGCGCTCGGCCGCGCGCGACCCGATCACCACCGGGACCCCGGCCCGTCCCAGCCGCAAAGCCAGCCCGAACCCGAGCGCGCCCGTCCCGCCGATGATCGTCACGGGCGCCGCCTGGCTCACGGCGCGGCAGGCTATAGGGTGCGCGCCTCATGCGACTGGAGGGCAAGCCGGCGCTGGTGACCGGCGGCGCGTCGGGCATCGGCGCCGCCACCGCCCGGCGCCTGGCGGCCGAGGGCGCTCGGGTGGCGATCGCCGACCTCGACCTGGCGGGGGCCCGCGACGTGGCCGGCGAGCTCGACGGCGCGGCGGTGGAGATGGACGTGGCGGACGCCGGCTCGGCCCGCGCCGGAGTGGCGGCGGCGGCCGACGCCGTGGGCCCGCTCGAGATCGTCGTCAACAACGCCGGCACCGATCGCTTCGGCTGGTTCACCGCCACCGACGAGGAAATGTGGGACGTGGTGCTCGGGGTCAACCTCCGCGGCGTGCTGGCCGTCACCCACGCCGTGCTCCCCTCCATGCACGAGCGGGGCGGGGGATCCATCGTCAACGTGGCCAGCGAGGCGGGCCGCGTGGGCTCGCAGGGCTCGGCGGCCTACAGCGCGGCCAAGGCCGGGGTCATCGGTTTCACCAAGGCGATCGCACGCGAGTCGGCGCGCTTCGGCGTGCGCTGCAACGCGGTGGCGCCCGGGCCCATCGACACGCCGCTGCTGAACTCGGCGCCCGAGCAGCTGGGCGACCTGGGCGCGCGGCTGCGCCAGGGGATGATCGACGCCACGGCGGTACGTCGGATCGGCCAGCCCGAGGAGGTGGCCGCCGCCATCGCCTTCCTGGCCTCCGACGACGCCTCCTACGTGACCGGCCAGACGCTGAACGTCAGCGGCGGCCTGTCGATGTGGTGAGGGTCGGGGACGAGCGCACCGACGAGTTCACGGTCGCCGACCGGCTCCTGACCGACGTGGGCGGGACGCTGCCCCACAAGGTCCTCTCCACCCCCGGGATGATCGCGATGATGGAGCGCAACGCCGCGCGCCTGGCGCTGGAGCGGCTGTCGGAAGGAAAGGTGACCGTCGGCTTCGAGGTGTGCGTCAAGCACGTGGCGGCGGCCGGCGAGGGCGCTCGCTGCACGGTCCACGCCCGCCTGCGCGAGATCGTCGACGAGCGCAAGCTGCGCTTCGACGTGGAGGTGCGCGAGGGGGAGCGTACGCTTGGGGTGGGCACCCATGAGCGACGCG
>VAXS01000174.1 GCA_005883255.1 Actinomycetota bacterium
GCCGATCTTCAGGTCCTCGGGGTCGATCCCGTCGATGGGCGAGAGCGCGCCGCCCAGCACGTGGTAGCGCCCGCGAAACTCGTGCGTGCGCTCGATGGGGATCACGTCCTGGGGCTCCTCGACCACGCAGATCAGCTCCGAGTCGCGCCGCTCGTCCTGGCAGATGCGGCAGCGCGGGCCGTCGGCCAGGTTGAAGCACACCTCGCAGAGCCCGATCCGGGCCTTGACCTCGCGGATGGCGTCGGCCAGGGCCAGCGCCTCCTCGTCGCTGGAGCGCAGGACGTGGAACGCCAGGCGCTGTGCTGTGCGGGCGCCGATGCCCGGCAGCTTGCCCAGCTCGGTCACCAGCCGCTGGATCGGCGCCGGCTGCACTAGGCGCCGAGGCCGGGCAGCCCCAGGTCGCCCAGGCCCCCGGTGAGGCCGCCGAGCTTGCTGGTGGCCAGCTCCTGGGCGGCGCGCAGGCCCTCGTTCACGGCGGCCAGGACCATGTCCTGAAGCAGCTCGACGTCGTCGGGATCGACCGCGTCGCGGTCGATGCGGATCTCGCGCACGGTGAGGTCGCCGCCCACCACCACCGTGACCATCCCACCGCCCACGGACGCCTCGACCGTCTCGTCCTTGAGCTGCTCCTGGGCGGCCATCATGTCCTGCTGCATCTTCTGGACCTGCTTGAGCATCTGCTGCATGTTCGGTGGCTGGGGCATCAGCGGCCCTCCCGTTCGCGGTCGTCGTCAGGCAGGATCTCCTCCGCGTCGAACTCTGCCATCACCCGCTCCACCAACTCGTCCCCGGACAGGGCCGGGGGCGCCTCGGCCGCCTCCGGCTCGCCGTCGCGCAGCTCGTAGGCGAGCTTGACGGAGCGGCCGGTGACCGACTGGATCGCCTGGCCCAGGATCGCGCGGTTGGCGGGCTCCTCGGCCTGGCGGCGGCTGAAGTCGTGGGCCTCGGCGAAGGCGAGCACCAGCGTCTCGTCGGTCACGCGGGCCGGGCGGGCGTGGCCGAGATGGGCGGCCAGCAGGGAGTGCCGGGCGTGGACGGTCTCGATGACCGGGGCCCATAGGGCGACCATGCTCTCGAGGTCGGGCGGCTCGGCGGCCTCCGGGGCCTCCTCGGGCGCGACGGCCACCGCGGTCGCGGGGGCCGCGGAGGCGGCCGGGGGGGCCTGCGGCTCCGGCTCGGCCTCGGCCCGCCGGGGGGCGGGCGCGCCCGGCGGCGGCTCGACCGGCGCTGGGCTGTCGCCGGGCAGCGCCTGCTCCAGGCGCTCGACGCGGGCCAGCAGCGCCCGCTGGGAGGGATCGAGGTCGGGCGCGGCCGCCTTCACCAGGGCCAGCTCCAGCTGGATCCGGGCGTCGGCGCCGGCCTTGCGGGCCTCCATCGCCGCCGCCAGCAGGTCCAGCAGCCGGACCACCTGGGCGCGACCGACGCTGCGGGACTGCTCGGCCAGGCGCTCGTCCTGCTCGGGGGTGACGCGCAGCTCGGACGGGACCTCCCCCAGCACCTGCGCCACCAGCAGCGCGCGCGCGTGCTCCTCCAGGTCATCCAGGAACTGCCCGGCGTCGCGCCCGCTGTCCGACAGGCGCTGGACCGTGCGCAGCGCGGCCGGCACGTCGCCCGCGCCCACCGCGGCGGTGGCGTCGAACAACAGCTCGGCGTCGGCCACTCCCAGCACGGCCAGGACGTCGTCGAGCTCGATGCGCGCGTCCGAGTAGGTGACCAGCTGCTCCAGGTTCCCCAGCGCGTCGCGGAAGGACCCGGCGGCCTTGCGGGCGATGAGGGCCCGGGCCGGGTCCGGCAGGTCGATCCCCTCGGCCTGGGCCACGCGCCCGAGCACGGCCGCCACCTGGTCGGCGCTGGGCCGGGCGAAGTCGAAGCGGTGGCAGCGGTCGACCACCGTGGGCAGGACCTTCTGGGCCTCGGTGGTGCACAGGACGAACAGGGTGTTGGGCGGCGGCTCCTCCAGCGTCTTGAGGAAGGCGTTCCAGGCCTGGGTCGAGAGCATGTGGGCCTCGTCCAGGATGTAGACCTTGTGGCGGCCCGACACCGGGGCGAACGCCACCCGCTCGCGCAGCTCCCGGATGTCGTCCACCGAGTTGTTGGACGCGGCGTCCATCTCGATGACGTCCAGCGAGGTGGCGTTGGCGATGGCCAGGCACGACTGGCAGACGCCGCAGGGCTCGGTGGTGGGCCCGCGCTCGCAGTTCAGGCAGGCGGCCAGGATCTTGGCCATGCTGGTCTTGCCGGTCCCCCGCGAGCCCACGAACAGGTAGGCGTGGTGGACCTTGCCCTGCTCCACCGCGTTGCGCAGCGTGCGCACCACCGGCTCCTGGCCGACCACGTCGGCGAACGTCCGGGGGCGGTGTCGGCGGTAGAGAGAGGGAGCCTCGGCCACGGGGGCCCGAGTCTAGCTAGCCCCCCGGCCCGGTCCGGGCGGGCTGGAGAGGCGAGAGTGGACCGTGCACCCTCCGTCGAGGCGGGCCCTCGAGCGCGCCTCCGGCTCTGGCTCCGGCCGGGCTTGCCCGCTGCGCCTGCCGGTTACCGCTTAAGGCTGCTTCCTTCCGGATCTGACCTGGTTCACGGGCCGACAACGCGCGGGACCCGGCCATCGACGCCGTCGGCCGGCGCGCTGACCTCGAGAGCCGAGGGCCCCTCGGGAGGGGATTCGGCCCCGCTAGAGCGGATTGCGGGTACAGGGCACCGCTACCTCCCCGCCTAGCACGGTCCGCGACCAAGCCTACCGCGCCCTCGAATCGTGCGCTCGGGCACGTAGCTCAGTGGGAGTGCGCTCGCTTCACACGCGAGAGGTCCCGGGTTCGAAACCAGGCGCGCCCATCGTCAGCCGTTAGGCTCCCGCGCCGATGCTCTCCACTGACTTCCGCGCCGCCGTCGAGGAACGCAACATCGACCAGGCGCCCGAGCTGTTTCATGTGGACGCCGTCTTTCGCAGCCCGGTCGTGTTCAAGCCATACGAGGGCAGGGACCAAGTCCTGAAGGTCCTGCAGGCGGCCGAGCGGGTGCTAGGCGTCGGCGACAAGTTCCACTACCTCCATCAGCTCGAAGATCCTGATGACCGTGTCGCGATCCTCGAGTTCTCCACCGAGGTGGCCGGCAAGCAGGTCGAGGGGATAGACAAGCTGACGTTCGACGAGGACGGGCTGATCACTGAGCTCAAGGTGATGATCCGCCCAGCTTCCGCACTCCAAGTAGTTGGGGCGAGGATGGCCGAGGAGTTCCCGCGCTTGGGCCTCGACCTCCCTGGCTGACGGGCCCGCGTCCAGTGGCGCTTCACGTCGAACGGCCCCCCAAACAATCGAGGGCAGTCATGTCCAAGCGAAGGCGCCTCAACGGCTGCACGATCACCCTGCCGAATCGGACGGGGTTTGCGACATGAAGGTCGAGATGCTCGATGTCGGGTCGTTTACTTCGGCCGCCGGTATCTGGCGCCGGGGCGACGAAATGGATCGGCAGGTGCGCTTCCCCATTCCGGCGTACGTCATCGAGACGGCCGAGGAGCGCATCCTCGTCGACACCGGCTTGCACCCCGGCGCCGCCGAAGACGCCGCGCGCCACTACGGCAGCGACGCCCTCGGGATGTTCGAGCTCGAGCTCGACGCGAGCGTCGACCAACGGATCGACCTGTCCACGATCACCAAAGTCGTGATGACGCACCTGCACTTCGATCACGCGGGGGGGTTGGCCCTGCTCCCAGCTTCGGTCCCGATCATCATTCAGCGTCGCGAATGGGTCGCGGGCCACGACCCGGCCGCGGTCAAGAAGAACTTCTTCCTCATGGCCGATTACCGCACGGTCGACGAGCAGATCGTGCTAGTCGACGGCGACCACGATCTATTAGACGACGGATCGATCCAGCTGCTCCTCACACCCGGTCACACACCGGGCCACCAGTCGGTCCGCATCGGTGAGCGGCTGGTTCTCGGCGGCGACGTCACCCACTTCGCCTCGGGCCTGGATGACCACCGGTTCCCGGCCTTCGCCGACGACTTCCGAGCTCAAGCGGAGTCGGCCGACCGCCTGCGCGCGCTTCGCGACGCCGGAGCCGTCGTCCGTCCGGGACATGACCCGGAAGTGCTCGTGCCCGGTCCCGTAACGCTGTGATGAGGTCCCGCTGCGGGCCAAGGGCAGGTCCATTGGGCACTGGGTTTGCAGCTACTTCGGCCTGAGCAGGCCGCTACGTCCGCCTCGCTTCACACGCGAGAGCTCCCTGGTTCGAAACCAGGCGCGCACATCGTCAGAAGCCCCGATACGAGCGGGGTTTCTCCATGTCAGGACCCCACACACCGTTTCCTCTCGACCCCTTGCAAGCATGGTGCGAGCGGATGTAGCTCCGCTCACGCAGTCAGCGTCCGGTAATCGCCAGCGAGAGGGACACCCGTTGCTCGGCACGGCAACGACCGGAAGTAGGTCTAGCGCTTTCCTGGAAACCGGTGCGGGTATAGGCTCGCCAGAGGTGTAGCGAGCAGGAGGTTGGACCCATGAGGTGGCGGTTAGTCCTTGCGCTGGTCGCAGCAGGGGTCTTCGGGGTACTCACGACCGGCGCGAGTAGCTGTGGTACATCGACCACCAACAAG
>VAXS01000175.1 GCA_005883255.1 Actinomycetota bacterium
CCCTGCGTCCGAGCTCCTCCGCCCGCCCCGCCCAGGCGGGGTCGTCGCGCAGGGCGTGGGCGTAGTCGCGCATGGCCGATCCGCAGCCGGCGGCGGTGACCGCGATGGCGTCGTAGCCCTCGAGCGCGGCGATCGTGGCCCGGGCCAGCGCCCGCGCCGGCTCGGCCTCGCCGGCGTGGAGGGCCAGCGCCCCGCAGCAGCGCGGTCGGCGGGGGGCGTGGACCTCGAACCCCTCCGCCGCCAGCGCCCGAGCGGCGGCCAGGTTGACGTCGCCGAAGAACGCCCGCTGCACGCAGCCCTGGAGCAGCGCCACGCGGCCCCGCGAGGGACCCGCCGGAGCGAACCGCTCCGGGAGCCGGCGCCCCGCGGCCCGCAGCGGGCGCGGCGGAGCCAGCGCGGTCAGCGCGGCCGCGCTCCGCAGCAGCGAGAACCGCGCCGGCGGCGGCGATTCCGCGCCGCCGCTCTTCCTCACCAGCCGCAGCGCCGCCCGGTGCAGGCGCAGCGCGCGGGCGAGCGCCAGGAGCGGCGCCAGCGCCCGCAGGCGACCGGGGCGTGGGAACAGCGCGAACAGCGCCCGGCGCCACAGGCGCTCGGCCGGCGACCGGCGATGCCGCCGCTCCACCTGCGCCCGGGCGTCCTCGATCAGCTGGTCGTAGCGCACGCCCGAGGGACACGCGGTCACGCACGCCATGCACCCCAGGCAGTTGTCGAAGTGCTCGACATTCGCGGCCGACAGCTCGCTGCCCGGCTCCAGCCCGGCGCGCATGAGGACGATCCGCCCGCGCGGCGAGTCCATCTCCTCGTCCCACAGGACGTAGGTCGGGCACGTCGGCAGGCAGAAGCCGCAATGGACGCAGTCGGCGATCGTCTCCGCCGCGGGGGCCCTGACCTCGTCGAACGCGCTCACAGCGCCCCCACGAACCGGCCGGGGTTGAGCGCGCCCGCCGGGTCGAACCGGGCCTTGACCCGGCGCATGAGCTCCAGCGCCGCGGGATCCACCTCGCCCCAGGGGTCGACCGCCTCCCGCACGGCCGCGGGCGCGTCGAGCACGACGCTGGGCGCCGGCGCCAGCTCCGCGCGCATCCGCTCGACCGTCGCCGCCTCGGCCGCCGGGAGCCTCACCCAGCACAGCCCGAGCGCCGCCCGTCCCACGACCTCGCCGCCCAGGGCGCGGGCGGCGGCCAGCACGTCGCCCAGCTCCCGGAGCGCGGCCGCCGCCCGCTCGGCCAGCGGGCGGGGCAGGGCGCCGGCGGCCCGGGCCAGGACCGCCCCCTCGCCGTCCGACCAGCGCACGTCCAGCGATTCCAGCTCGAGTCGCTGGTGGGCCAGCGCGCCGGCGGCCACCGCGACGCGGGCCGGATCGGCGCCGCGGCCGATCGCGGTGGCGGTGGCATCGGGGACCGGATGCAGCCGGAGGGCCACCTCCACGATCACCCCCAGCGTCCCGAACGAGCCCGCGAGCAGCTTGCCCAGGTCGTAGCCGGCGACGTTCTTGATCACCTTGCCCCCGGCCCGGGACAGCGTGCCGTCGGAGAGCGCGACCGTCACGCCGACCACCAGGTCGCGGGGCGCGCCGTAGCGATGGCGCAGCGGGCCCGAGTCGCCGGTGGCCACCACGCCCCCGATCGTGGCCGCGCCCAGCGTGGGCGGATCGAGCGCCAGGCGCTCGCCGCTGGCCGCGAAGCGCTCGCGCAGCGCCTCCAGCGATGCGCCCGCCTCCACCACCGCCACGAAGTCGCCGGCGTCGTGCTCGCGCACCTCCGCCAGCGCCGCCGTGGACAGCTCCAGGTCGACCGGCTCGCCGGGCATGCCCCAATCGAGCTTCGTCCCACCGCCCACCGGCCGCACCCGCAGGCCCTCGCCCGCGGCCTCCGCCAGCCGCCGCGCCAGGTCTCCGGCGCCTGCCGGAGCCTCGCGGACGGGGACCGTCGCGGCCATCAGAACCGCTCCGCCACGCCCGCCGCCTCCAGCGGATGCTGCCGGTACGGACCCGGCACCTCGCCGCACAGCCGCGGCGTGGGCATCACCTTGCCCGGGTTGGCCAGGCCGGCGGGATCGAACGCGCAGCGCAGCCGCTGGAAGGCGTCGAGGTCGGCCTCGGAGAACATCGCCGGCATGTGGCGCTTCTTGTCCACGCCCACGCCGTGCTCGCCCGTGATCGACCCGCCGGCGTCCACGCAGGCCCGCACGATGAGCCCCGCCAGCTCCTCCGCCCGCTCGGGCTCGCCCGCCACGGCGCCGTCGTAGCAGACCAGCGGGTGGAGGTTCCCGTCGCCGGCGTGGAAGACGTTGGCCACCCGCAGCCGGTACTCGGCCGCCAGCTCGTCGATGCGGCGCAGCACCTCGCCCAGCCGCGTGCGCGGGATCACGCCGTCCTGCACGTAGTAGTTGGCCGAGATCCGCCCCATCGCCGCGAACGCCGACTTGCGCGCCCGCCAGATCAGCTCGCGCTCGGCCGCGTCGCGCGCCACGCGGACCCCGCTGGCGCCGCCGCGCTCGCACAGCTCGACCACCGCGTCCAGGCGCGCCCGGCACTCCACCTCCGAGCCGTCGAGCTCCACCAGCAGGGCGGCGCCGGCGTCGGTCGGATACCCGGCGTGGGCATAGCCCTCGGCGGCCTCGATCGCCAGCCGGTCCATCATCTCGATCGCGCCCGGGACGATCCCCGCCGCCACGATCGCCGAGACCACCTCGCCCGCCTCGGCCGTGGCCGCGAAGAACGCCACCAGCGTGCGCACGGTCTCGGGCGCCGGGACCACGCGCAGCACCACCCGGGTGGCGACGCCCAGCGTCCCCTCCGAGCCCACGAACGCGCCCACCAGGTCGTAGCCGGGACGGTCGACCTCCTTTCCCCCCAGCCGCACCACGGCCCCGTCGGCCAGCACCACCTCCAGACCCGTCACGTAGTTGGTGGTGAAGCCGTACTTGAAGCAGTGGGCCCCGCCGGAGTTCTCGGCCACGTTCCCCCCGATCGAGCACACCACCTGGCTGGAGGGGTCGGGCGGGAAGAAGTGGTCGGGGGCCACCGCATGGGAGACCGCCAGGTTGCTCACGCCCGGCTCGACCACTACGCGCTGGTTGGGCAGGTCGACCTCGAGGATGCGGCGCAGCCGGGTGAGCGCGATCAGGATCCCGTCCGCCACCGGCAGCGCGCCGCCCGAGAGCCCCGACCCGGCGCCCCGCGCCACCCAGGGCACGCCCGCCCGGTGGCAGGCGGCGACCACCCGCCGCACCTCCTCGCCGCTGCCGGGCAGGACCACCGCGCTCGGCACCACCGCGTATTGGAGCAGCCCGTCGGACTCGTAGGTGCGCAGCCGATCCGGGTGCGTCACCACGTGCCGCTCGCCGGCGATCGCGGCCAGCTCGTCGAGCAGGTCTCCCATCGCCTCGGACGGTACCCGCCCCGCGAGCCGGCCGCGCGACCCGCGGGCTACGCTGACCGGGTGAGCGAGCACGAGCTCGATCCCCGGGAGGTGCAGCGCCAGGTCGCCGAGGGCTGGCAGCTGGTGGACGTCCGCACCGCCGAGGAGCGGGTCGTCTCCCGGATCGGGGGCGACCGCCACATCCCGGTGGAGGAGCTGACCGAGCGGGCGGACGAGGTGGACCGCGAGCGGGCGGTGGTGTTCTACTGCCGCGTCGGCCACCGGTCGGGGATGGCGGCCGAGGCCTTCCGGGGCTCCGGCTACGACGCCCACAACCTCGCGGGCGGCATCGAGGCCTGGGAGGCCGCCGGCCTGCCGGTCGAGCGCGACGACGGCTGAGCGCCGCCGCCTACAGCCGCAGCGTCTGCGCCTCCACCCGACCCGCCCGCCAGGCCTCCAGCGCCCCGGCGGCCACCGCCAGGTCCTGGATCGCCAGGCCGGTGGAGTCGAACAGCGTCACCGCCTGGGGGCCCGGCCGCCCCGGCGCCTCGCCCGCCAGCACCGCGCCCAGCTCGGTCACCTGGCCCCGCTCCACCAGGCCCGCCGCCACCGCGCCGGTGAGCTCGCCGCCGTGCACCGCCTGCTCCCACTCGTCGCAGAACAGCGTGCACGAGGCCACGGCGCCCGGCGTGGCCTCCGCCTTCCCCGGGCCGTCCGCGCCCAGCATGTTGAGGTGGAGCCCGGGGCGCAGGTCGCCGGCCTCGACCACCGGCTGGTGCCCGGGCGTCACGCAGCTCACGACGTCGCAGGCCAGCGCCTCCTCGCGCGACCCGGTGGCCCAGCCGAGCTCGTCCGCCAGCCGCTCGGCCGCGGCGGGATCCGGATCGTGGCAGACCCCCTCCCGGTACCCGGCCGCGGCCAGGCAGCGTCCCGTCCAGGCGCCGTGCAGCCCGCAGCCCACGATCCCGGCGCCTTCCGCGCCCTCCCGGGCCAGGGCGCCGGTCGCCACCGCGGCCACCGCGCCGGTGCGCAGCGCCGTCACCGAGCGGGCGTCCAGCAGGGCCAGCGGCTCGCCGCTGTCGAGCTCGGAGAGCACGATCACGCCGGTGACCGTGGGCAGCCCCCGCGCCGGGTTGCCGGGGAACGACGTGACCCACTTGACCAGCGCCAGCCCGTCCCCCCGGGCCGGCATGGCCCGGAAGTCGCCGCGCCCCGGACTGTCCAGGAAGAGCTTCGGCGGCATCGCCCACTCGCCCCGGTGGTGCGCGACGAACGCCTCCCGGACCCGCTCGATCGCCTCGGCCGGCGACACGGCGGCGAGCACGGCTTCGCGGTCCAGGACCGGCAGCTCCCCCACGGCTCGCCACGATAGCCTCCGGGCCATGGTGAACCGCCGTCCCCGCCTGCGGATCGTGGCGCCCAACGCCTCCCCCGAGGAGGCGGCGGCCGTGGTGGCGGCGCTGGAGCGCTTCATGCGCGACACGGTTCCGCCCCCCGCGCCGCCCCCGCCGGCGCGCAACGCCTGGCAGCGCGCCGCGCTGCTGGAGGCGACGGGCCGGGCGCCCGACGCTTCCCCCTGGGACTAATCACCTAAACGCCACCCGGCTTTTGGTACATTTCCCGTTCCGCCAGGCGGGCGCAAAGGAGCTTCCCATGGAGCCAGTCTCGGCACCCAACGAAACCAAGCACAAGGGCCGGAAGGGGTCACTCGAGAACCCCGAGGTCTACGAGAACGTCCCGGGCCAAGTCATCCCCATCCTCGAGCGCGAGTTCGACGACTTCGACACCGAGGCGGCCAAGTTCATGCGGGGCGAGACGCCCGAGGACGAGTTCATCGGGTTCCGCCTCAAGCAGGGGGTCTACGGCCAGCGCCAGGCCGACGTGCAGATGATCCGGGTGAAGCTGCCCTTCGGCGGCATCAACCCCGAGCAGCTGGAGGCCTTCGCCGACGCCACCGAGCTCTACGCGCCGCTGAACAAGGGGCACATCACCACTCGCCAGAACTTCCAGTTCCACCACGTCCCGCTGCCGGACGCCG
>VAXS01000176.1 GCA_005883255.1 Actinomycetota bacterium
ACCGTTCGGACGTGCCGGACCAGTCCGACCTCGACCCGATCGCGCTCCGACGCTTTCTCGACGGCGAGAACGCGCTGGTCCGCGAGCACGTCCGGGCTGTCCTGGTTCGCCCGGAGTTCGCCAAGGACGGCGAGCCCCTCACCACGGCCGAGTATCGCGAGCGGGTGATGGAGCGGGCGCGGATCCTGGCCAGAACTGGGGGTCCTGCGCTGCTGTTTCCCCCGGAGTTCGGGGGCCTGGGACGGGTGGGCGCGGCGATCGCCGCATTCGAGACGCTTGCTCACAGCGACCTGTCGCTCCTAGTCATGTGCGGTGTCCAGTTCGGCCTGTTCGGCGGCGCGGTCCATCACCTCGGGACCCGCAAGCACCACGAGCGCTACTTGGCCGACATTGCGTCCCTGAAGCTCCCGGGCTGCTTCGCGATGAGCGAGACCGGCCACGGCTCGAATGTCCAGCAGCTCGAGACGACCGCCACCTGGGACGCGCAGGCCCGGGAGTGCGTGATCGAGAGCCCCACCGAGTCGGCGCGCAAGGACTACATCGGCAATGCCGCCCGCCACGGGCGGCTGGCGGCGGTGTTCTGCCAGCTGATCGTCGGCGGCGAGTCGCGCGGCGTGCACGCGTTGCTGGTCCCGATCCGCACCGACGACGGCTCGCCGCTCCCCGGGGTCGAGATCTCCGATTGCGGCGAGAAGCTGGGCCTGAACGGCGTCGATAACGGGCGCCTGCGCTTCCACGGGGTTCGCGTCGACCGCGACGCCCTGCTCGACCGCTACGCCCAGGTCAGCCCGGAGGGCGAGTACCGCAGCCCGATCGAGAACCCCAACCGCCGGTTCTTCACGATGCTCGGCACGCTCGTCCAGGGACGGGTGAGCGTGGGGGGCGCGGCGATCAGCGCCACCAAGTCGGCGCTGACGATCGCGATCCGCCACGGTGCCCAGCGGCGGCAGTTCGGCCCTCCAGACTCGGAGGAGGAGCTTCCCCTGCTCGACTTCCGCGTGCACCAGCGACGTCTCCTGCCGCGGCTGGCCACCACCTACGCGCTGCACTTCGCCCAGGAGGAGGTGGTGAGCGAGCTGGACCGCATCTTCGGCGCGCTCGGAGACGAGGACGAGGAGATCGAGCGCGACCGGCGTCAGCTGGAGACGCGGGCGGCCGGGCTGAAGGCGATCGCCACCTGGCATGCCACCGACACGATCCAGGCCTGCCGCGAGGCCTGCGGCGGCGCCGGCTACCTGGCCGTCAACCGCTTCGCGGAGCTCAAAGCCGACACCGACGTCTGCACCACCTTCGAGGGCGACAACACGATCCTCCTGCAGCTGGTGGCGAAGAGCCTGCTCACCGGGTACCGCGACCACTTCGGCGACCTGGGGCCGATCGCCACCGCCGGCTTCGTGGCGGCGCAGGCCTGGGAGACCGTGGCGGAGCGCACCGCCGGGCGGGAGCTCATCCAGCGACTCACCGACGACCTGGTGCCGGCGCGCGAGCGCGAGGAGGACCTGCTCGACCGGGGGTACCAGCTGGGCCTCTTCCGTTGGCGCGAGGGTCACGTGCTGTCGGGAGCGGCGCGCCGCCTGCGACGGGGGCTGAGCGGCGACGCCGACCAGTTCGAGGTGTTCAACGACTGCCAGGACCACCTTCTCACCGCGGCCCGGGCGCACGTGCACCGCGAGATCCTCGAGTCGTTCTGCGCCGCGATCGAACGCGCCGACTCCGGGGTACGCACCGTGCTGGAGACGCTCTGTGACTTCTACGCGCTCGCCGAGATCGAACGCGACCGAGCCTGGTTCCAGGAGCACGGGCGCATCTCCTCCACGCGGGCGAAGATGGTGACCCGGACCGTCAACCAGCTGTGCGCGGCGCTGCGGCCGCACGCAGAGGAGCTGGTCGACGCCTTTGGCATCCCCGACCAGATCCTGGCTGCGCCGATCGGGCTGCCGGGAGGCGAGGCCAGCCGGACGGCGATGGCGGACATCGGGGACGAGCTGCCCGACGTGGGGTCGGTCCTGGAGCGAATCGGGGAGGCGGCCGTCAGGTGAGACGGGCGGATGGCCGTCGTGCCGCCATCCTGGGCGGCAACCGCATCCCGTTCGCCCGCCGCGACCGCGAGTACTCGCGGGCCTCCAACCAGGACATGCTCACCGCCGCGCTCGACGGGCTGATCAGCCGCTTCGGGCTCCAGGGCCAGCGGCTGGGCGAGGTGGCCGCGGGCGGAGTCCTAAAGCGCAGCCGCGACTTCAACCTGGCGCGGGAGTGCGTACTGGGCAGCGCGCTGTCCCCCGAGACGCCGGCCTACGACGTCCAGCAGGCGTGCGGCACCGGCCTCGAGACCACGATCCACGTCGCCAACAAGATCGCGCTCGGGCAGATCGAGTCCGGCATCGCCGGCGGAGTGGACACCACCAGCGACGCGCCGATCGAGATCAACGACGACCTGCGCCGCCTGCTGCTTGAGCTCAACCGCGCACGCTCGACATCGGCGCGTCTCGCCCTGCTCGGGCGGGTGCGGCCGGGACAGCTGGTGCCCGCGATCCCCCGCAACGAGGAGCCGCGGACCGGCCTGTCGATGGGCGAGCACCAGGCGATCTCCACCCAGCGCTGGGGCATCGCGCGCGCCGAGCAGGACGAGCTCGCGGTCGAGAGCCACCAGCGGCTGGTGGCCGCCTACGAGCGGGGCTTCTTCGAGGACCTGGTCACGCCGTTCCTCGGGCTCGAGCGCGACGGGAACCTGCGGCCCGACGCCTCGATCGAGAAGCTGGCCCAGCTCGATCCGGTCTTCGGCAACGGCGCGGAGGCGACGATGACGGCCGGGAACTCGACTCCGCTCACCGACGGCGCCTCCGCGGTGCTGCTGGCCAGCGACGAGTGGGCGGCAGAGCACTCGCTGCCGGTGCTGGCCCACCTGGTCGACGCGGAGACCGGGGCCGTGGACTTCGTCCACGGAGACGACGGACTGCTGACGGCGCCGCTGTACGCGGTCCCGCGGCTGCTGGACCGGAACGGGCTGTCGCTCCAGGACTTCGACTTCTACGAGATCCACGAGGCCTTCGCCTCCCAGATCCTGATGACGCTGAAGGCGTGGGAGGACCGGGCGTTCTGCGCCGAGCGCCTGGGCCTCGATGAGCCGCTGGGCTCGATCGAGCGTGAGAAATTGAACGTGAACGGATCCTCGCTGGCCGCCGGGCATCCGTTCGGAGCCACTGGCGGGCGCATCGTGGCGACGCTGGCCAAGCTGCTGTTCGAGCGGGGCTCGGGCCACGGGCTGATCTCGATCTGCGCGGCCGGGGGCCAGGGCGTGGCGGCGATCCTGGAGCGCGACGCGTGACCCCGGATCGCTACCAGTCGATCGCGAACTCGCCGCTGGGCGCCTCGGTCGACGGGCGGGGGGAGTTCGCGGCGCTGGTCTTCGACGCCAGCGGGATCGACGACAGCGCGCGGCTGCGCGCCCTGTACGACTTCTTCCATCCCCTGATGCGGTCGCTGCGCCGCAGTGGCCGGGTGCTGGTTCTGGCCGGCGTGCCGGAGGCGGCCGGCGGACCGCGCGCGGCCACCGCGCAGCGCGCGATCGAGGGCTTCGTCCGGTCGGTGGCCAAGGAGATTGGACGCAACGGGAGCACCGCCCAACTGGTCCGGGCGGCCGAGGGCGCGGAAGGCGCGATGGAGTCGACCCTGCGGTTCCTGCTCTCGGCGCGCTCCGCCTTCGTCGACGGCCAGGCGGTCCGGATCGAGGCGGTGGGCTCGGAGGACGTGGCCGTGCCCGAGGACTGGGACCGGCCATTGGCGGGCCGGATCGCGGCCGTCACCGGCGCCGCGCGAGGCATCGGCGAGGCGATCGCCGAGACGCTGGCGGGCCAGGGCGCCGAGGTGCTCTGCATCGACGTCCCCGCCGCGGGTGAGGACCTGTCGGAAGTGGCCAACCGCGTCGGCGGCACTTCGCTGGCGCTTGACATCACCGACGCGCGGGCGCCGGACCGCCTGGCCGAGCACATCAGGCAGCGGCACGGGCGCGTGGACGTGTTCGTCCACAACGCCGGGATCACCCGCGACAAGACCCTGGCCCGAATGGCGCCGGAGGCCTGGGACGCCGTGCTCGACGTGAACCTGTCCAGCCAGGAGCGCATCGACGACGCGCTGCTCGGCGGGGGGCTGCTGGGCGCGGGCGGGCGGCTGGTGTCGGTTTCGTCGGTGAGCGGCATCGCCGGCAACCGGGGACAGTCCAACTACGCCACCAGCAAGGCGGGCGTGATCGGGATGGTGGCGGCGCTGGCCCCGGCGATGCGCGAGCGCGGCGCGACGGTCAACGCGGTCGCGCCGGGGTTCATCGAGACGGCGATGACCGCGGCGATGCCGGTGGCCGCCCGCGAGGCCGGACGTCGGACGAGCAGCCTGGTCCAGGGCGGCCAGCCGGTCGACGTGGCGGAGACGATCGCCTGGCTGGCGAGTCCGGCGTCCTCCGGGGTGAACGGAAACGTGGTCCGCGTCTGCGGCCAGGCGCTGATCGGCGCCTGAGCTTCCGTGGAGACGGTCGAGCTCGAGTCCGCGCCGTCGCTGGCGTCGCTGTACGCGCGCGCGATGGTGGCGCCGATCGTGCCGGGCGGGGCCGCCGAGCTGCCCGACCGCCGGCTGGCGTTGGCGGGCGCCGAGGTTTCCGCCGGTCAAGTCGCGGCCTACTCGCGCGTGTGCGGATTCGGCATGCGGAGCGTCGCGCCCGGGACCTATCCCCACGTGTTGGCGTTCGCCCTGCACATGAGGCTGATGACCGAGCGCTCGTTCCCCTTCTCGGTGCTGGGGCTCGTGCACATCGCGAACCGGATCGACGTGCTGGCCCCCATCGAGATCGGCACCCGACTGGACCTGACCGTGTGGACCGAGGACCTGCGGCCGCACAGGCGCGGTCGTCAGTTCGAGCTGGTGACGGAGGCGCAGAGCGACGGCGCGGCGGTGTGGCGGGGCCGCAGCACGTACCTGAAGTCTGCACCCGCTCTCGGCGCGCCTGTTCGGGTTTCCCGGCGCGATCGCCCACGGGATGTGGACCAAGGCCCGCTGCCTGGCCGCTTTCGAGGGCCGGGTGCCGGAGACGTTCGCGATCGACGCCGCCTTCAAGTCCCCCCTCCGCATCCCGGGGAAGGCGCGGCTGCGAAGCGGCCGCCGCGATCGCGGCTGGGCATTCCGCCTCGAGAGCCCGGACGGAGAGCGCACCCACCTGATCGGCTCACTGTCGGACGACCCCCGAGTTCCGTCGGACGTGGACTAGGAATTGGCGGCGTCGAAGAACCGGGCGATCGCGGCGTGGGTCTCGCGCGGACGCTCGAGCTGGGGGACGTGGCCGCAGTCGAGCTCGACGTGCTCGGCGTTGGGAAGGGCCTCCGCGACATGCCGGGCGAAGGCCGCGGGGACGAGCCGGTCGTGGCGGCCCCACACGAACAGGGCCGGCGTCTCCAGCATCCGCAGCCGGGGCCAGAAGCCGTTCTCGCCCTCGGGCTCCTCGAGGTAGATGCTCCGCGCGGCGGCGTAGAAGGCCGCGCGCCCGCGGGGGGTCTGGTATGCGCGCAGGAACTCGTCCACGCCGGCCGCCGCCCAGCCCGACTGCGCGCCGGGAATCAGGCCGCGCACGATGCGCTCGACCAGGCCGCGGGGAGCGACCTGGAGCAAGCCCAGCTCGGGGCGCACCCACCGCAACACCCCCGCCCAGGGGCGCTCGCGGCGCCAGGCCAGCGAGGAGGACAGCAGCGCGACGCGCCGGACGCGCTCCGGGTATCGGAGCGCCACCTCGAGCGCCACCCGGCCGCCCATGCTGTTGCCGATCAGGTGCACGCGGTCGAGCTGAAGCGCGTCGAGCAGGCCGATCACCGCGCGGGCGAAGTACAGGGCGTCGTAGGGGGCGCCCAGCGGCTTGACCGAGTCGCCGGACCCGGGCAGGTCCGGCGCGACGATCCGGAACCGTCCGGCCAGGGCGGCGGTGGTGGGCAGGAACGAGATCTTGGTCCCGCCCAAGCCGTGGAGGGCGACGACCGGGTCGCCCGTGCCGGCGTGGAGCGTCGACAGCCTCCCGAGCCGGGTGGGCACGGACTCGAACTCCAGGCGTCCCGGCTGCCTCATCCCGCTGGTGGCGGCCAGCAGCCCCACGCCGAGGTGGAGGTTCTGGCGGACCGTCAGCCGGCCAGAGCGGAAGGCGTCCATGCCGCCGCGGACGTCGTCGGCGATCGCCGCCCAGGTGGCGGCGTCCGCGCTCAGAAGCGCCTGCGGGTGGCCGTCGGGCTCGACCAGCCGCGCGCCCCGCGGGTCGACCACCACGTCGTGCGCCTCGCCACCGGAGACCTCGAGGCGGACGCGCGCGCCGCGGGCCGGGGCGTCGAGGACGCCGGGGTCGTAGCGCTCGACCAGCGCGCGCAGCGCGGGCGGGGCGCTCGTCACCGCCATTTCACCCGACGACCGGGAGCCCTCGCTGGTTGGAAAGCCTGGTCAGCGTCCGCTGCATCGTCCCGGTGACCAGGCGGTAACCCTCCTCGACGTCCGGCCTGGGGCCCAGGCGCTCGCGCAGGTCCAGGGGCCGCAGGACGCGCAGCGCGATCTTGGACGGGAGCGGGACGCGCCCGGGCAGGTCGAGGATGGTGACCCCGAACGGCGGGCCGAGCACCGGCGGCAGCACCTTCAGGCGCAGCAGGCGATCCAGCTGCAGCGCGCGCGCCAGCCGGCGGCCCCGTCCCAGGAAGAGCGCCGTCTCCTGGCCGCCGATCGCCACCACCGGGACGATCGGCACCCCCTCGCGCAGCGCCAGCTCGACGAACCCCGTCCGCCAGGCGAAATCGATTTGACCCGACTCCCACGAGGGCCGGTAGGTCTCGTGGTCGCCACCGGGGTAGACCAGCAGCGCCGCGTCGCGGCGAAGCGCCCGCCGCATGTTCTCCGGCGAGGCCGGGACCGTCCCGTAGCGCTGCGCCAGGGCCCGGGTCCCGGGGAAGCTGAACACCAGGTCGTGCGCCAGCTGGTGGAAGCGCCGCTCGGGTCCGAAGCGGTCGTAGAAGCTCTGGGCGAACACGAAGGTGTCCGCGATCAGGGTGCCGCCGGAGTGGTTCCCCACCAGCAGCACCGGGCCCTCCGCGGGGATGTTCTCCAGACCGCGCACGTCGGCCCGGAAGTAGGCGCGCGAGGCCAGCCGGAGCGCGGGCAGGGTCTCGCGGATGTAGTCGGGATCGCGCGCGTCGAACGGGTCGGCCGGCCCGCCGCCGTCCGCCGCCTCGGCCACGTCGGTGGCGACGGCGCCCAGCATCCGCAGATAGCTCTGGAGCAGATCGGACCCGCCGCGGAGCAGGCTGGACAGCTGGCTGGTGCCGGGCATGGTCACCAGCTACCCGGTCTGGCGGACGCGCCAACTTCCGGCGGTGTGCCCCGTTCTAATCAGAATGCAGGTCTGCGTCGGCCCTGCCTCCCAGGCCCGAAGGGAAAGGTGAAGGCGCTCGTGCTCCAGGCGCGCGAGGTCCCGTGCCCGGACGTCCGCGAGCGGCTCGCGACGCTCTCGGGCCGCGAACTGCGCCGCGCGAGGCTGCGGCGCCACGTGCGCGGGTGCCCGCGGTGCCGCGAGTTCGCGGCCGAGGTCAAGCGCCAGCGCAAGGCGATGGCCGTCCTGCTGCCTGTCGTACCCACGCCCGGGCTGAAGGCGGGGCTCATGTCGGGCCTGGCCGCGAAGGCGGGCGCCGCCGGCGCCGGAGTGGGCGGTGGTGCGGTCGGCGCCGGCGGCGGCCTCGGCGCCGTCCTGGCCAACGCCGGCGCGGCCAAGCTCGCGGTCGCCGGGGTCCTGGCGGTCGGTGGGATCGGCGGGACCGTGGCGGCGGTGAACGCGGTGGACGGCAGCTCGCGCGGCGATCGCGCGCCGGCCCCCGCGGAGCACCGCGGCCCTGGCGGCGCGGCCACGCCGTCCGGCCTGGCCCCCACCCGCGGCGAGCCGGCTTTGGGGCAAGCAGGCCGGCGGCGTGGCCACGGCCCCGACGCCCAGCGCCAGCACGGGCGCTCGCAGGCCACACCGGGCCTCACCCGCACGGCGCCCGGCCAGCTCAAGGGCGGGATCGGCGGCGGCGGCCAGACCAGCTCCAGCCATAGCCGGGCGGGCGCACCGCCCGGCCGCTTCTACTCGCGCCCCCGCCGTTCTGGCTCAACCCGCGGTCAGATTGGGTCGCCGTCGAGTCCCCGCAAACTGACCAATCTTTCGCCCGCGGCTGCGTTCTAGCAGCAGGTCGTGAACGAGCTCGCCTCCCGCATCCCGCCACCACCTCCCGTCGACCCGCCCGTCCGGCTCCGTCCGATCGAGCTGGCCGGCCGCGTGATCCTGGCGTGCGGCTGGGGCATCGGGGCGATCGCCGCGGCCGCGTTGGTACTGGCCGGCGCCGTGGCGGCGGCCACCGTCGCGGTGGCGCTGAGCTCGGCCCGAGGCGTGACCGGCGCCCGCGAACGCGTCGCCGCTCGCCCCCGAACCATTTCCGCGCCCACCGCAGAGATACCCACGGCCTTGCCCGAACTGGACCTCGGGTAGGCCTTCATGCCGGCCATCGCGCGCGTCGCCGGCGCCCCAGCCACGTCGACTGAGGGACGGCCCACCGTCGGCGGGAGGTTCCTCTACGCCGGCGATCGCAAGCTCTACGTCCGCGGCGTGACGTACGGGCCGTTCGCGCCCGACGAGGTCACCGGCGAGGTCTACGATCCCCAGGTCGTCGAGCGCGACTTCGCGGCGATGGCCGAACACGGCATCAACGCCATCCGCGTCTACACGGTGCCGCCTCGCTGGCTGCTCGACGCGGCTCAGCGCCACGGCCTGTACGTGATGGTGGGGCTGCCGTGGGAGCAGCACGTCACGTTCCTGGACGAGCGTGGACGTGCGCGGTCGATCGAACGCCGTGTCCGCGAGGGCGTGCGCGCGTGCGCCGGTCATCCCGCCCTCCTCTGCTACGCGATCGGAAACGAGATCCCCGCCTCGATCGTGCGCTGGCACGGCCGACGCCGGGTGACGGGTCACCTGCAGCGGCTCTACCACGCCGCCAAGGAGGAGGATCCAGGCGGGCTGGTGACCTACGTCAACTTCCCGTCGACCGAATACCTCAGCCTGCCGTTTCTCGACTTCGTCTGCTTCAACGTCTACCTCGAGGAGCGCGACCGGTTGTCCGCCTACCTGGCTCGCCTGCAGAACCTGGCCGCGGACGTCCCCGTCGTCATGGCGGAGA
>VAXS01000177.1 GCA_005883255.1 Actinomycetota bacterium
GAGCACTGTCAGCTTCAAACCCCTGTGAGCGCGAGTAGGTGCGGCGGGCACTCTAGCGCACGGGTCAGTCAGTCACGCTTTCTTGTTGCACCGTGGCCACGGCCACGGCCGCCGCCCCCTCCACACGCCCCACGAAGCCCAGGCCCTCGCCCGTGGTGGCCTTGATGTTTACTCGGGCATCGGGGAGGCCCAGCGCTTGGGCCAGCCGGGTGCGCATTGCGTCGCGGGCCGAGCCCAGCCTCGGCTCCTCCAGCGCCACTGTGGCGTCCACATGCACCGGCGTGTAACCACCCTCGCGCAGCTCCGCCACGGCCGTGCGCAGCAGCTCGAGCGAGTCGGCGTCCTTCCAGGCGGGATCGGTGTCCGGGAAGCGCTGGCCGATGTCGCCCTGGCCCGCCGCGCCAAGCAGGGCGTCGATGATCGCGTGCGTGAGGACGTCGGCGTCGGAGTGGCCCGCGAGGCCCTGGTCGTGCTCGACCTCCACGCCGCCCAGCACCAGGCGCCGGCCGGCGGCGAACCGGTGCACGTCGTAACCAATCCCCACAACAGTCACCTTGCGCCTCCCTCCGGTCGGCGCTTTCGATGGCAACGCCGGGCCTCCGGCCCGTCGTAACCGCTCCGCTTCGCTTCGCCGCTCATCCCAGCGGCTCCAGCCGGCGCTCGCGGCGCTCGAACACGCACAGCTCGCGCACGCCCAGCCCCTCCAGCAGCTCGATCGCCGTCTCGTAGCGGTAGCCCAGCTGGTCCGGCGCGTGGGCGTCGCTGGACAGCGCCACCGGGCAGCCGGCCTCCACGCACCAGCGCAGCAGCTCCGGCGCCGGATAGATCTCACCCGCCGGCTTGCGCAGTCCCGCCGTCGAGACCTCGATCGCAATCCGCGACTCCGCGATCCCCTCCATCGCCAGCTCGTAGAAGCGGCGCAGGTCGCCCTCGGGCCGCGGGCGCTCCGCCCCCCACACCTTCACCAGATCCGGATGCGCCAGGACGTCGAACAGCCCGCTGCCCGCCGCCTCGCCCAGGGTCTCGAAATACCGGCGCCACACCGCCTCCGGGCCCCGGCCCCCCTCCCACACGTCCCAGTCCCCCGACGTGTCCACCGCGCCGTCGCGCACGAAATGGACCGACCCGACCACGTAGTCCCAGTCCCGCGCCTCCAACAGGCTGGCCATCCGGTCCTCCGCGCCCGCGACGAAGTCGGCCTCGATCCCCAACCGCAGGTCGGTCTCCTCGCGCACGAACGAGCAGTAGGCGTCGATGTCGTCGCGCGCATAGCCGCGCCAGAACGGATGACGCCACACGTCCAGCGCGGCCGCGAAGCGGTACACGTGCTCCGACACTCCCAGCTCCCCGATCCCCCGGTCTTCGGCCACCGTCCGGTAGCGCCCGGCGTTGGCCGCCGAGTAGTAGCGCTCCGCCGGGGCGTCGACGTCGTCCGGGCGCAGGTGCACGTGGTAGTCCGTGAGCGTCACGCGCGCTCTCCCAGCAAGAGCTCGGCGACCTTCAGGTCCAGCGCCGTCGTGACCTTGAGGTTCTCCCGCGGGGCCGGGACCACCCGCACCGTCCCGCCCATGCGCTCCACCAGCCAGGCATCGTCGGTGGCCGCGGCCAGGACGTCGTCGTCCACGTCCAGCGCACGCTCCAGCGCCGGGCGGCGGAAGGCCTGGGGCGTCTGCACCGCCCACAGGCGGTCGCGCTCCAGCGTGCGGCGCACCACCCGCCGGTCGTCGGCCTCCTTCACCGTGTCGGTGACCGGCGCGGCCGCCACCGCGCCCTCGCAGGGGTGCTGCTCCAGCTCCGCCAGCGCCCGGGCGAACAGGTCGGGCGGGGCCAGCGGACGGGCGGCGTCGTGGACCACGACCGGATCCCCGTCGCCGGCGGCGGCCAGCGCCGCGCGCACCGACCCCGAGCGCACCTCGCCCCCGGGGGCGGCCACCGTCCCGTCCGGCGCCGACTCCCCCGGCGGCAGCGCCACCACGATCTCGTCTACGCCCGGCACGGCCCGCAGCGCCTCCACGCTCCACTCCACCATCGGGCGGCCCCCCAGCGCGACGAACGCCTTGGGCCGCTCGGACCCAAGGCGTTCGCCGCTCCCGGCGGCGACGATCAACGCCACCGCCACGGGTGGCTACTTCGTCGCGAGGGCGACCTGTCCGCTCGCGGACTGGGTCAGGAGGTCGTCGAGGTGCTCCTCGGCCTCCTCCTCGCCCATCTCGAGCGCATACATCAGCTCGGAGGCCAGGATCTTCTTGGCCCGGGTGAACATCTGCTTCTCACCCGTGGACAGGCCCTTCTCGCACTCGCGGATCGCAAGGTTGCGAACGACCTCGGCGAGCTCGTAGATGTCGCCGGTCTTGATCTTGTCGCGGTTGTGCTTGAACCGGCGGTTCCAGTTCTTGGGCATGTCGGAGCAGGCGTCCTGAAGGACCGCGAGGACCTTCTTGACCGTCGCCTCGTCGATGACCCGGCGGAGTCCCGCCCGGCCGGCGTTGTCGGTCGGGACCATGACCGTCATGTCGTTGTGGAGGATCTTGATGGTGAGGTACTCCCGCTCCTCGCCGAAGATCTCCTTGGCCTCCTTCTTGAGGACCTTGCCGGCCCCGTGATGCGGGTAGACGACGTTGTCGCCCACCTCGAACTCGATGTTCTCGATCTCCGGGACCTCGAGGTCCTCGATCTGCTCTTCGACTACTTCGGGAATGGTGCCCTCCTTCTCCAGGCCGTCAGCGCGGGGGCCCGCGCTCGGCGGTCTAGGTCTGCAGGTATCGGTCCACGAGGTTGATCTCCTGGAGCCGGCGAAGGCCCTCGCGGATGTCCTTCGCCCGGATCTCACCGACGCCCTCGACCTGCTCCAGCTCGGCGTCGGTCGCCGCAAGCATCTCGTCCAGCCGCCCGAACTCGCGCACGATCTCCTGGACCACCAGCTTCGGCAGGCGCGGGAAGCGCCCCAGGATGCGGTGGCCCCGGGGCGAGACGGGGTAGTCGAGCGTGTTGACCTTGCGGTCGTAGCCCAGAAGCTCCGCCAGGCGCCCGAAGTCGAGCAGGTCCTGGTGGGGCAGGCGGGCAAGCTGGTCCAGCACCACGGCGTACGCCTCCTCCGAGTCCTCGGCGAGGTAGTCGTGGACGAGCGCGGCCTTGTCGGAGGCCACGCCCACCATGGTCTCGTCGAGCTGCATCTCGATCAGGCGGCCCTCGGTGCCCAGCTCCACGATGTAGCGCTCGATCTCCACCGCCATGCGCGTCACCAGCTCGGCGCGCTGCAGCACCGTGAGGACGTCGTGGAGCGTGGCGCCGCCCTCGAACTCCAGGGCGGTGAGGCGGGTGGAGACCTGGTCGAGGCGCGTGCGGTACTTGTCGAGCGTGGCCAGCGCCTGGTTGGCCTTGGCCAGGACGACGGGAATGTCGACCATGATGTACTTCGCGCCGTCGACGTAGAGCGAGACGATGTCGCGCCGCTCGGAGAGCGCGATCACGATGGCGTCGGTCTGCTTGGAGACGCGCTCCGCGGTCCGGTGGCGGGTGCCGGTCTCGACCGAGAGGATCGTCGGGTCCGGCATGAGCTG
Source organism: Actinomycetota bacterium (assembly GCA_005883255.1). Lineage (GTDB taxonomy): Bacteria > Actinomycetota > Thermoleophilia > Solirubrobacterales > Solirubrobacteraceae > AC-38. The sequence continues at coordinate 3,561 of VAXS01000177.1, forward strand.
CACGTTGGACCAGACGATCTTGGTCACGTTCTGGTTGAGGACGATCGCCCCGTCCATCTTCGCCACCTGGTAGAGCAGCGCCGGGGAGTAGTCGATGTCCAGCCGGATGCCCCCGCTGTAGAGGAACGACATGTCGTCGGGGTCCCCGATGAGGATGAGGCCGCCGGTGCGCGCGTGGAGGATGTGGTCGAGGCCCTCCCGCAGCGAGGTGCCGGGGGCGACCATCTCCAACGCCTTTACGAGCCGGGGCTCCTGTCTTGCTTCGAGCTCGGAGAGCTCTTCCCCGGACCTGGAGGGCATACGACGAGACATTCTAGCGGGAATGCGGGGATTTCAGGCCGCGACGGCCGCGGCCTCCGTGGCGGCGTCGGGGCCCCTCAGCGCGGCCCGCAGGGCGGCCCGCAGGCTGGGCGCCTCGCGGGCCGGAGGCCCGCTCCCGGCGGGCGCGAGGACCGGATCCAGGCCGAACCGGGCGGCCTCGGCGGCCCGGCGCTCGGCGTGGGCCACCGGCCGCAGCTCCCCCGTCAGGCCCAGCTCGCCGAAGCAGGCGGGCGTGGCCACCGGGACGCCCCGGGCGGCGCTGGCCACCGCCAGCGCCACGGCCAGGT
>VAXS01000178.1 GCA_005883255.1 Actinomycetota bacterium
TGATCGGGTGCAGCGGGACCGACTCCAGCGCCGCCGGAGAATCCGCGCCCAGCGCGTCCAGCGTCGCCAGCACCGACCGCGCCAACGCCCCCAGCTCGTAGCCGCCCTCGAGCACCGTCCCGATCGGCGCCGCCACCTCGTCCGCCACGCGCCGGGCGGTGGCCGCCATCGCCGCGTAGCCCGCGTCGGTGACCTGGCAGTCGGCCAGCGGGTCGTCCCGGTGCGCGTCGTAGCCGGCGGAGAGCAGGACCAGCTCCGGGCGCCAGGCCCGCGCCAGCGGCGCCACCAGGTGCTCCACATGGGACACGAACGTCTCGTCCCCCGAGCCCGGCGGGACCGGCAGGTTCACCGTCCACCCCTCGCCCGCTCCCGACCCTATGTCCGAGGCCGCACCCGTCCCCGGGTACAGCGGCCACTGGTGGATGGAGACGAACAGCACGCCGGGATCGGACGAGAAGATGTCGTCGGTCCCGTTCCCGTGGTGGACGTCCCAGTCGAGGATCAGGACGCGCTCGATCCCGTGGGCGTCCTGGGCATGGCGGGCGGCCACCGCCATGTTGTTGAACAGGCAGAAGCCCATCGCCCGCTCGGGCTCGGCGTGATGGCCCGGCGGCCGCAGCCCGCAGAAGGCGGCGCGCCCCGCTCCCTGCTCCACCAGCAGGTCGACCATGGCCACGGCGCCCCCGGCGGCGTGCATCGCCGCCTCGTAGGAGCCCTCGCTCACGACGGTGTCGAGGTCGAGCGCCCCGCCGCCGCGCAGGGACGCCACCTCGATGCCGCGCACGTAGTCGCGGGAATGCCGGAAATAGGCGACCGCACCCATGCCCGTACCGTATTCCCATGCCCACGCGCCGCGCGAACGCCCGCCCGCCGGAGGGGCCGGCGCAGGGCGGGCGCGGGAGGGATCCGAACACGCGCCCGTCGCCGGGTCTCCTCGAGGCCGACGTCGCCGTCGTCGGCGCCGGCGCGGCCGGGCTGTACACCGCGCTCACCGCCGCCCGCCAGGGCGCCCGGGTGGCGCTGGTCTCGGCCACGCCGCTGGCCGAGTCCGCGAGCTACTGGGCGCAGGGCGGGCTGGCGGCGGCCATCGCGTTCGACGACTCCCCGCAGCTGCACCTGGAGGACACGATCGCCGCCGGCCGCGGGGCGGTGCGCCCGTCGGCGGCCGAGGTGCTGTGCGCGGAGGCGCCCGCGCGCGTCCAGGAGCTCGAGCAGCTCGGCGTCCGGTTCGACGCCGATCGGCGCGGCCGGCTCGCGCTCGGCCTCGAGGGCGGCCACAGCGCCCGCCGGATCGCCCACGCCGGCGGCAGCGCCACCGGCCGGCGCATCACGCGCCAGCTCTCGGCGCTCGTGGCCGAGGACGAGCGGATCGCGGTGCTGGAGCGCCGCCGGGCCGCCGGGCTGTGGATGGTGGACGGGCGGGCCGTGGGGCTGGTGTGCGACGACGGCCGCGCGATCGCCACGCGCGCCGCCGTCCTGGCCACGGGCGGCGCCGCCGCGCTGTGGGCGCGCACCACCAACCCGCCCGGGGCGGTCGGGGCCGGGATGGTGATCGCGCACGCCGCCGGGGCCGCCCTGGCCGACCTCGAGCTCATGCAGTTCCATCCCACCGCGGTCGTGGCGCCGGACGGCGCCGGCGACGACGTCGACGGCTTCCTCATCACCGAGGCGATCCGGGGCGAGGGCGCGACGCTGCTCGACGAGGACGGCGAGCGCTTCGTCGACGAGCTGGCGCCGCGCGACGAGGTCGCGCGCGCGATCCAGGACCGGCTGCGCGAGTCGAGCGCCACGGCCGTGCGGCTGGACATGCGCGCGGTCGACGCGGGCCGCTTCCCGAACGTCGTGGCGACGCTGCGCCGGGCCGGCATCGACCCCGCGCGGGAGCCGATCCCGGTGGCCGCGCTCGACGAGCCCCCGGCCGCTCGCGGCGCGCCGCCCCCGCTGGCCAGCGTGCGCGCGCCCGACGCGACGCCCGTCCCGGAGACCCGGGCTGCGCTGTGGCGGCACGCCGGATTGGTCCGCACTCCGGAGGGGCTGCGCGAGCTCGCGAGCGACCCCCATCCGCTGGCGCGGCTGATCGCCGCCTGCGCTCTGGCCCGCGAGGAGAGCCGGGGCGTACACCGCCGCGCCGACCACGCCGAGCTCGACCCGGCGCTGGACCTGAAGCACGCCGTCTCCAGGCCGCAAAGAGCGCCCAGCTTCGAGCGTTGGGAATAGCAATCTGGCCAGCGGGGAAGCCTGTCCCCAGGCGTCCCAGGGAGCTTAACGCGGAGTTAATAAACGGAGCGTTCTGAACTTCACAGGGTCGCTCAATACTGCGGCGCCGGAGGCACCGTAGAGAGAGGAAAGTCAGGGAGACACCATGTACCAGTTCAGTCGCGCGATCTATCGCGAGCTGGCGGGGGACATCCTCGAGCCGGACACGCCGTGGTCGGACTGCCATCCCCACGAGCGCGTCCTGAAGTCCTGTGAGGCGGCCATCGAGCGTCTCGCCACCGATCGGCACTACTTCGCCCGTCCAGCGCGCACGCTGTTCAACGACATCCGGATCTTCTTCCCGATGTCCAAGCAGCACTGCGTATGGCACGTCGTCCGCAATTACCTCGAGCTTGCGGACGAGTTCTTCGCCCGGCAACCGCTGCGGGGCTTCGACGTCAACGGCAACCCGCTGGAGTGCCGCGCGACCACGCGCAAGGGCACGCCGTGCCAGCGGATGCCACTGCCACACAACGGATACTGCCCCTCCCACCAGCACCTGGCCGAGACCGAGGAGCTCGAGGCCGTGCCGGTCGGCGGGTCTCGCGAGCTCGAGCTCGCCGCGTAGCCGGCGCGCGCCCAGCGCTCGCCGGGTAGGCCGCCCGGAAGGGGCGCGGGCTAACGTCCCGCCCCATGCTGCTGGGCGTCGACGTCGGCGGGACCTTCACCGACGCTGTCCTCGCCCGCGACGGGCGCCTGGTCACCGCCAAGGCGCCGAGCACGCCGGCCGACCAGTCGGAGGGCGTGCTCAACGCCGTGACGGCGGCGCTGGGCCGCGCCGGTGGTGACGCGCGCGAGGTGGAGCGGTTCGCGCACGGGATGACCGTCGCCACCAACGCCCTGCTCGAGGGTCGCGGCGCGCGCACGGTCCTGGTGGCGACCGAGGGCTTCACCGACGTCGTCGAGCTGCGCCGCCAGGCGCGCGCCGAGCTGTACCGGCTGTGCGCGGCGCACCCGGCGCCCCTGGTTCCGCCCGAGCTCCGCCTCCCCGCGCCCGAGCGGATGGGTCCCGACGGACCTCTGCGGGCGCTGGAGGCGCCGGACGCCGCGCGCGTCTGCGACGCCGTGGCCGCCGCCGAGCCCGAGGCGGTGGCGGTGGCGCTGCTGCACTCCTACCGGCACCCCGAGCACGAGCGCCTGCTGGCGGCGGAGCTGGCGCGCCGGCTCCCGGGCACGCACGTCTCGCTGTCCCACGAGGTGGTGGGCACGTTCCGCGAGTACGAGCGTGCCGCCACCACCGAGGTGGACGCCGCGCTGTCGCCGCTGCTGGCCGGCTACCTGCGCCGCCTGGTCGAGCGCGCCGGGGAAGCCGGGCTGCCGACGCCGGCGATCATGCAGTCCACCGGCGGGCTGGCCGAAGTGCCGCTGGCGGCGGCCCACGCGGCGCTCACCGTGCTCTCCGGTCCCGCGGGCGGCGCCGCGGGAGCCGCCTACGTGGCCGCGCGCGCGGGCGAGCCCGACGCGCTGTGCTTCGACATGGGCGGCACGTCGTGCGACGTCTGCCTGATCGACGGCGGCCGCGTCCGGGAGAGCCCTGGGCGCGAGATCGGCGGGCGGCCGCTGGCCCTGCCGGCGCTCGACATCCACACCGTGGGAGCGGGCGGGGGATCGATCGCCTGGCGCGACGCGGGCCGGGCGCTGCGGGTGGGCCCGCGCTCGGCCGGCGCCGACCCGGGCCCCGCCGCCTACGGCCGCGGCGGGACCGAGCCCACGGTCACCGACGCCAACCTCGTGCTGGGGCGCCTGGGCGCAGGCGAGCTGGCGGGCGGGGTGGCGCTGGACGGCGCCGCGGCGGCGGCGGCCGTGGGCCGGCTGGCCGGCGAGCTGGGATTGGAGACCCGCGAGTGCGCCGAGGGGATCGTCCGCGTGGCGAGCGCCGAGATGGCGCGGGCGCTGCGGGTGGTGAGCGTGGAGCGCGGCGTCGACCCCCGCGACTACGCGCTGGTGGCGTTCGGCGGGGCCGGACCGATGCACGCCACCGCGGTGGCCGACGAGCTGGGGATGGAGCGGATCCTGTGCCCGCCCACCTCGGGGGTGCTGGCGGCGCTCGGGCTCGTGGTGTCGGAGCGGCGGCGAGACGCCCAGCGCAGCGTGCTGCTGTCCGGCGCCGCGCTCTCCGGCGAGGCCGTGGAGCGGACGTTCGCCGAGCTGGCCGAGCGCGCCCGGGCCGCCCTGGACGAGCCCGGCGCCGCGCTGCGGGCGGTGTACGAGCTGCGCTACCGGGGCCAGGCGTTCGAGCTGCCGGTCGAGGTGGCGGGAGAGGAGGCGGCCGAGCCGGGCGCGCTGGCCGAGGCGTTCGCCGCCGCCCACCGCGACCGCTACGGCTACGTGGACGCCGAGGGCGAGGTCGAGCTGGTCACCGTGCGGGTGACCGCCACCGCCCCGGGTCCGGACGTCGAGCTGGCGCGGCCGCCGGGCGCCGGCGAGTCGGAGCCGGCCGGGAGCCGCGCCGCGGTCTTCGGCGGGGCCGAGGTCGAGACCGCCGTCTGGCGAGGCACTCCCGCCCCCGGGGCCGAGCTGACGGGACCGGCGGTGTGCGAGCTCCCCGAGTCGACGCTGGTGGTGGATCCGGGCTGGCGGGGCACGGTGGACGCGACCGGGGCGATCGCGCTGAGGCGGGCATGACCGAGCTCGATCCCATCACCCTGCAGGTGCTCACGGGCGCGCTGCGGGCGGCCTGCCAGGAGATGGGCGCGGTGCTGGTCCGCGCCGCCCACTCGGCCAACATCAAGGAGCGGCGCGACGCCTCCACCGCCCTGTTCGACGCCCGGGGCGAGATGGTGATGCAGGCCGAGCACATCCCCGTGCACCTGGGCGCGATGCCGGCGGCGGTGGCCGCGGTGCGCGACGAGGATCACGCGCCCGGACGCTCCTGGGTCCTCAACGACCCGTTCCGGGGCGGCACGCACCTGCCGGACATCACCGTGGTCACGCCGGTGTTCGCCGGCGGCGAGCTCGTGGCCTTCGCGGCCAGCCGCGCCCACCACGCCGACGTGGGCGGGCGCGTGCCGGGATCGATGCCGGCCGACAGCCACCGGCTCGAGGAGGAGGGCGTGGTGATCGAGCCGCAGGTGCTCGACGAGCGCGCGGTGCACCGGCTGGCGGAGCGGATGCGCCAGCCCGCCCAGCGCCGGGCCGACCTGCTGGCGCAGCTGGCCGCCAACCGGGCGGGCGCCCAGCGCGTCGAGGACCTCGTGGCCCGGTCCGGCCTGGACACGCTGCGGGCGGCGTTCGCGGCCGTCCTGGACTACGCGGAGCGGCGAACGCGGGCCTGCCTGGCCGCCCTCCCCGACGGCACGCGCCAGGCGCGCGACGTGCTCGAGGCGCCCGAGGGCGACCTGGAGCTCGTGCTGGCGGTCACGCTTGCGGGCGATCGCCTCACGCTCGACTTCGCGGGCAGCGCGGCCCAGCACGACGGCAACCTCAACTGCCCGCTGGCCGTCACCCGGTCGGCCGCCTACTTCGCGGTCCGCGTCCTCACCGATCCCGACATCCCGCCCAGCGCCGGCGCCTACCGCCCGATCGACGTGCGCGCGCCCGCCGGCTCGCTGCTGAACGCCCGGCCCGGCGCCGCGGTGGCGGCGGGCAACGTGGAGACCTCGTCGCGGGTGGCGGACCTGATCCTGGCCGCGTTCGGGCGCGCCCTGGGCCAGGGCACGATGAACAACCTCACGCTGGGCAGTGACGACTTCACCTACTACGAGACGCTGGGGGGCGGGCAGGGCGCCTGCCCCGACGCGGACGGCCCCAGCGGGGTGCACGTGGCGATGAGCAACACGCTCAACACGCCGGTGGAGGCGCTGGAGCTGGAGTTCCCGCTGCGGGTGGTCGAGTACGCGCTGCGCCGCGGGTCGGGCGGCGCCGGACGGCACCGGGGCGGGGACGGCGTGGTCCGCGAGCTGGAGGCCCTCGCACCCATGTCCTACTCGCTGATCTCCGAG
>VAXS01000213.1 GCA_005883255.1 Actinomycetota bacterium
GACTCGGGGGCCGACGACTACCTGGTCAAGCCCTTCGAGCGCCAGGAGCTCCTGGCCCGGCTGCGCGCGCTCCTGCGGCGGCGACCGCCCAAGGGCGCTGCTCCCCTGGTGGTGGGCGACCTGATGCTCAACCCCGACACCCACGAGGTGAGCCGTGGCGGCCGGCCGATCGAGCTCACCCAGCGCGAGTTCGAGCTGCTCGAGTACCTGATGCGCAACGAGCGCATCGTCATCTCCCGCCAGCGCCTCCTGGACGAGGTGTGGGGATACGACCCGTTCTCGGTGACGAACACGTTCGAGGTGTTCGTCTCTAACCTGCGGAGGAAGCTGGAGGCCGATGCCGAGCCGCGGCTCCTTCATACGATTCGCGGCGCGGGCTACGTCCTCCGCGCGTAGCGCGTACGGGCGCGTACCGATCCGCTGGCGACTGGCCGGCGGCTCGGCGGCGCTCACGCTGGTGATCCTGTGCGGCTTCGCGGTGATCGTGGGCGTCCTGACCACGCACCGGATCCGCTCCGACTTCAACGACCGCGTGCGCGACACCGCCACGGACCTCGGGCACCGGATCGTGGTGCGGCCGGGGCGCACGCCGGTGTGCCAGGCGCCCGACCTGGAGACGTTCGGCAGCCCCGAGAACGCCCAGATCCGCGTGGTGACGCTGGACGGCGTGCCGCTGTGCCAGACCCGGGGCGCGCCCGACTTCGGCGTGCCCCGGTCCACCGCCCAGGTGGACGGCTATCGCGTCGAGTCGCGGGTCATCCGCCTGTTCCCGCTGGGCCAGGCGATCCTCCAGTACGCCCGACCGCTGTCGGACATCGAGCACACGATCGACAAGGTGCGGTTCTTCCTGGCGCTGGGGATCCTGGGCGGGGCCGGACTGGCCCTCCTGGCGGGCCTGGCCATCTCGCGCCGGGCGATGAGCCCCATCGCCCAGCTCACGTCGGTGGCCCGGGAGATCGAGCGCACCCGCGACCCCAGCCTGCGCGTCCCCCACCCCGCCGCCGACGACGAGGTGGCCGAGCTGGCGCGCACCCTGGAGGGCATGCTCAAGTCGCTCGACCAGGCGCGCGGCGAGACCGAGGCGATGCTCGTGCGCCAGCGCGCGTTCGTGGCCGACGCCTCGCACGAGCTGCGCACGCCGCTGACCAGCGTGCTGGCCAACCTGGAGCTGCTCTCCGAGCAGCTGGACGGCGAGATGAAGTCCACCGCGGACTCGGCGCTGCGCTCGTCGCGCCGGATGCGCCGGCTGGTGGGGGACCTGCTGCTGCTGGCCCGCGCCGACTCCGGCCGCACGCCGCCGCGCGCGCTCACCGACGTCGGCGCGGTGGTCACGGAGGCGGTGGCCGAGCTGGAGCCGCTGGCCGGCGACCGCGAGCTGTCGGTGGACGCGGAGCGCGCCGTGGTGGACGGGACGCGCGACGAGCTGCACCGCATGGCGGCGAACCTGGTGGAGAACGCGATCCACCACACGCCCGCCGGGACCGCCGTCCATGCCTCGGTCCACCGGCGCGAGGGGTTCGTGGAGGTGGTGGTGGAGGACGACGGGCCCGGCGTGCCGCCCGACCTCGTCCCCCGGGTGTTCGAGCGCTTCGTCCGGGGCGGCGGCGAGCGGGCCGGCTCCGCTGGGCTGGGCCTGGCGATCGTGCAGGCGGTGGCCCACTCGCACGGCGGCAGCGTCAGCCTGGAGAGCGCCAACGGCCGCGGCGCCCGCTTCGTCGTGCGCCTCCCGGCGGCGCCCGAGCGCGCCCCGGCCAAGGCCCAGGCGGTCTAGACCTCCACCACCACCGGGAGCACCATCGGGCGGCGGCGCAGGCGCTCGTACACGAACTCGGCCAGGTCGTCGTGGAGGACCTCCTGGAGCAGGTCGATCTCGCGGATCTCCTCCTGCGCCGCCCGGGCCAGCGAGGCGTCGACCACCGCGCAGATCTCCTCCACCAGCTGGCCGTCGGGCTCCGAGGGCACGCCCCGGAAGATCACCTCGGGCGGGACCACCGAGCGCCCGTCCTGCTCGGAGACCGTGGCCACCACGATGAAGATCCCGTCGGCGGAGAGCATCCGGCGGTCGCGCAGGGCGACGTCGGCCGGATCGCCGATGTCGACGCCGTCGACGAAGATCATGCCCGCCTGCTCGCGCGATCCCCAGCGGGCGCCGCGCTCGTCGACCTGCAGCGGCCGACCGTTCTCGCCCTGGAAGACGTCCTTGGGATCCAGCCCGACCGCCTCGGCCAGCCGGGTGTGCAGGTGGATCCGCTTGAAGTCGCCGTGGAATGGCATGACGTAGCGCGGGCGCACCAGGTTGAGCATCAGCTTGAGCTCCTCGGCATACCCGTGCCCCGAGGCGTGGATGGGCGCGTCGGCGGCGGTGACCACGTCGCAGCCGATGTGGTACAGGCGATCGACCGTGTCGTTGACGGCGCGCTCGTTTCCGGGGATGGGCGTGGCCGAGAACACCACCGTGTCGCCGTCGTGGAGCTCGACCGCGGGGTGGTCGCGGTGGGCCATCCGGCGCAGGGCCGAGAGCGGCTCGCCCTGCGAACCGGTGGAGACGATCACCAGCTTGTGGTCGGGGAAGTCGTCGATCTCCCGGGCCGGGACGAGCATCCCCTCCGGAATCTCGATGTGCCCGAGCGAGCGCCCGATGTTGACGTTCTTGCGCATCGAGCGCCCGATCAGCGACACCTTGCGGTCCAGGACGGCGGCGGCGTCGATCACCTGCTGGACCCGGTGGATGTTCGAGGCGAAGCTGGTGACCACGATCCGGCCCTCGCAGCGGGCGAACAGGTCCTCCAGCGCCGGGCCGACCACCGACTCCGAGGGCGAGAACCCGGGCCGGTCCGCGTTGGTGGAGTCGCCGCAGAGCAGGAGCAGCCCCTCGCGGCCCAGCTCGGCCAGCCGGGAGACGTCGGCGGGGATCCCGTCCACCGGCGTCTGGTCGAACTTGTAGTCGCCGGTGACCAGGACGGTCCCCAGCTCGCAGGTCAGCGCCACGGCCGCCGAGTCGGGGATCGAGTGGGTCATGTGGACCAGCTCGAGCTCGAACGGCCCCAGCCGGACCATCTCTCCGTCGGGCAGCGCCTCCAGGTTGGCCTCGCGGAGCTTGTGCTCGTCGAGCTTGGAGCGGGCCATCGCCACCGTGAGCGGACCGCCGTACACCACCGGCACCGTGGTCTCCCCCAGCTCGCGCAGCACCCAGGGCAGGGCGCCCACGTGGTCCTCGTGGCCGTGCGTGATCACGATCGCCTCGATGTCCTGCGCCCGCTCGCGCAGGTAGGTGAAGTCGGGCAGGACGAGGTCGATGCCCATCATGTCGGCGGTGGGGAACCGCAGGCCGACGTCGACCACGACGATCCGGTCCTCGTACTCGACGACGGTCATGTTCTTGCCGATCTCGCCGAGCCCGCCGAGCGGCAGAACCCGTAAAGAAGTCACCTTGCGCCTCCCTCCGGTCGGCGCCCTTGATGACGACGCCGGGCCGGCCCGTCGTAACCGCTCGGCTTCGCCGAGCTCACCTGGCGGCGACCTCGAGCAGCCCATGGCGCTCGAGCATCGCCCGCACCGCCTCCTTCTCCCCCTCGTCGGCCTCGACGAGCGGCAGGCGCAGGCCGCCGACGCGGTGGCCGAGCATGTTCAGCGCGGCCTTGACGCAGATCGGGTTGGCGGTCAGGAACAGCGTCTCGTAGACGTCCCGCAGGGAGGCGTCGATCTCGGCGCGGCGCTCGGGCTCGTCCACCATCCGCCGCATCTCGTCGCCCACGACGTGGCTGGCGACCAGAACGCCCCCGGCGCCGCCCATGTCCAGCGCGCGGGCGAAGGTGCCGTCGTTGCCGGCGTAGACGTCGAGCCCGTCGATCGGCTGCAGCTCGTCGTCGTTGGCCTGCTTGAGCCCGT
>VAXS01000285.1 GCA_005883255.1 Actinomycetota bacterium
GTCCTGGGTGACGGTCCCCACCTTGGGGTTGGGCATCTTGCCCTGCGGGCCCAGGATCCGGCCCAGCCGGCCCACCACGGGCATCATGTCCGGGGTCGCGATCGCGGTGTCGAAGTCGGTGAAGCCCTCCTCGACCCGCTTGGCCAGGTCCTCGTCGCCCACGTGGTCGGCGCCCGCCTCCTCGGCCTCGCGCGCCTTGTCGCCGCGGGCGAACACCGCCACGGTGACGTCCTTGCCCAGCCCGTGCGGGAGGGCGATCGTGCCCCGCAGCTGCTCGTCCGCGTGGCGGACGTTGAGGCCGGTGCGCACGTGCAGCTCCACCGACTCCACGAAGCGGTGCTCGGGCATGCCCTTGATCAGGGCGACGGCCTCGCCCGGGGAGTACTCGCGCTCGCGATCGACCTTTTCCAGCGCGTCGCGGTAGGCCTTGCCGTGGCGGGCCATCAGCCCACCACGTCCACGCCCATCGAACGCGCCGTGCCGGCGATGATCTTCGCCGCCTGGCCGATGTCCTGGGCGTTGAGGTCGGCCATCTTGCGCTGGGCGATCTCCTCCAGCTGGCGCTGGCTGATCTGCCCCACCTTCTCGCGGTTGGGCTCGCCCGAGCCCTTCTCCAGGTTGAGCGCCTGCTTGATGAGCACCGCCGCCGGCGGGCTCTTGGTCACGAACGTGAACGAGCGGTCCTCGTACACGGTGATCTCGACCGGGATCACCGTTCCCATGTCCTGCTGCGTCTGGGCGTTGAACGCCTTGCAGAACTCCATGATGTTGATCCCGTGCTGGCCCAGGGCGGGGCCGACCGGCGGGGCCGGGCTGGCCTGGCCGCCGACGGCCTGGAGCTTGATGGTGGTGAGGACCTTGCGCGCCATCTATGGGTTACGTCTCAGATTCAAATCTTCTTCACCTGGTCGAAGCCCACCTCGACCGGAGTCTCGCGGCCGAAGATGGATACCAGGACCTTGAGCTTGCCGGCGTCCTCGTTGATCTCGGAGATCTCGCCGGAGAAGTCCGACAGCGGGCCGGAGACCACCTTGACCGACTCGCCGATCTGGAACTGGGCGCGCGTGCGCGGGGCGGTGGCGACCTCCTTGTGCAGCAGGCGGTCCACCTCCGGCTGCGTCAGGGGGACGGGCTCGTTCGAGGCCCCTACGAACCCGGTCACGCCCGGGGTGCCCTTGACCAGGCTCCAGGAGTCGTCGTTGAGGTCCATGTTGACCAGCACGTAGCCGGGCATCGTGCGCTTCTCGACGGTGACCTTCTGGTTGTCCTTCATCTCCGAGACCTGCTCGGTGGGGACGACCACCGAGCGCACGGCGCCCTGCTGCCCCAGCGACACGATCCGGTGCTCGAGGTTCTGCTTGACCTTGTTCTCGTGCCCCGAGTAGGTGTTGACGACGTACCAGCGGAACATCAGAGGATCGCGTTCACCAGGCGCGAGAAGATCGCGTCGAGGAGGCCCAGGTAGCCGCCGGCGATCAGGACGAAGACCAGGACGACGCCGGTGGCCTGGGCCACCTGACGGCGGTCCGGCCACTGGACGCGCTGCAGCTCCGCCCAGCAGGCGCGCAGGAAGTTGACGAAGCGGTTGCCCTCGCGGGGCAGCTCGCGCCCGGAGGGGCGGGCCTAGCTCGGCGATCGCCCGCTCGGCGGCCTCGGCGATCTCGACGTCGCCGGAGGCGTGCTCGATCGGGTCGGGCGGCGCGTCGCGGACGGAGTCGGGGGCGTCGGGCAGCGCGTCGGGCGCGAGATCGGCCACCGGCTCCGCGGGCGCGGCGGGCTCGGCGGGCGTCGGACGGCGCGCGGGCACGCCGGCAGGCTGGCGCTGGGCGCGCCGCTGGCGCTGCCGCTGCTTCGCTCGCTTCCGATCGCGGGCCATGGCCCTCAGCGCGTCTCCTTGTGGGGAGTGTGCCGCCGGCACCACCGACAGTACTTGCGCAGCTCGATGCGATCTGGATTGTTGCGCTTGCTCTTGTTGGTCTGGTAGTTACGGCGCCGGCACTGCTCGCACGCGAGCGTGATGGCGATCCGCACGTCTCCTCGGGCCATCGCTACTTCCCGGCTTGATGTGGTCGATCGACGGGCCCGGGCAGAAAACAGCGCCCACCCGGGCGCAAGTCCAGTCTAGCGCGACGTGCGGCCACGGAGACGGCAGCGGGGGCCGGCTATCGTCCGGCGCGGTGGAGGCCGAGCCCCAGGTCAGCGGCCGGTCGCCGGGAGGTCGCACGGCGACACCGGCTCCCCCGCGTGCGGCGTTCCTGGGAGTGTTCGCCGCCTGCCTGCCGGTGTTCCTGGGGCTGGGCGCGACCGTCCCGGTGCTTCCGAAGTTCGTCAAGGGGCCGGTGGGCGCGGGCGACGTCGCGGTGGGGATCGTCGTCGGCGCGTTCGCGATCACCGCGGTGCTGTGCCGGCCGCTGGCCGGGCGGATGGCCGACGCGCGGGGGCGGCGCGTGGTGGTCATCGCCGGCGCGCTGTTCGGGGCGCTGGCCGGCGTCCTCTACTTCCTCCCCTTCGGCGTCCCGGGGCTGGTGCTGGCCCGCCTGGCGCTGGGCGCCGGCGAGGGCTGCGTGTTCACCGCCGGCGCCACCTGGACCGTCGACCTGGCGCCGATACAC
>VAXS01000214.1 GCA_005883255.1 Actinomycetota bacterium
GCAGGATCGCCGCCCCGGTCAGGATCGAGGTGAGGACGATCAGCGCCGGCGCGAAGCCGAACCCCGCCTTCATCGTGGCCTCCTCGATCATCGATTTGCCCAGGAACGGGCCGAAGGGCGGCAGCGCGGCGATCGCCAGCCCCCCGGCCACGAACACGGCGCCGGTCCAGGGAAGCTGGCGGCAGCGCCCGTGCAGCCGTCGCTGGCTCACGTGCCCGAGCCGGTGCTGCACGATCCCCACGCAGGCGAACAGCGACGCCTTCACGAACCCGTCCGCGAGCACGTACACCGCCGTCCCGGCCACTCCCTCGGTGTCGAGCAGCCCCAGCCCGACCAGGAAGACGCCGACGTAGCTGACCACCGCGAAGGCCAGCAGGCGCTTGAGGTGGTCCTGGACCAGCGCCATCGCGCTCCCGAGGAGCGCTGTCAGCAGTCCGAAGCCGACGAAGATCGCCTGCAGGGTGGCGGGGTGGTGGTGCACGAACGGCGTCTCGAAGACCGTGAAGTAGATGCGGCCCATCGCGAACAGGCCCACCTCGCTCATGGCGCCGGCGAGCAGGAGGCACACGGGAGTGGGGGCGACCGCGTAGGCGTCCGACAGCCAGAAGTGGAACGGCACCACGCCGGCCTTGATCAGGAAGCCGCTGACCAGGAGCGCGAACGACGCGATCACGGTCCCGTCGAACGCGCCCTGGTCGAGGGCGTGGCCCATCTGGGCCAGGTTCAGCGTCCCGGTCTTGGCGTAGATGAGCCCGATCCCCAGCAGCAGGAGGAACGAGCCCAGCGTGTTGACCACCGCGAAGTTGAGCGAGCCCTCCAGTGACGCCCGCTCGTCGATCTTGTAGCCGACCAGCGCGAACGCGCTCACGCTCATCAGCTCGAAGAACACGAACATGTTGAACAGGTCGCCGGAGAGCGCCAGGCCGACCATCCCCGTCAGGAACACCAGCATCAGGACCTGGAAGTACGGCGGGTCCGCGTCCAGGAACCGCCAGGTGAACACCATCGCCAGCGCCATGAGGACGGCGACGAAGCCGGCCAGCGAGCCCCCCAGCGCGTCGATCCCGAAGTCGACGCCGATGGGGAAGCCCGACCGCAGCGCCCACCCCCCGAACCAGTAGACGTCCAGTCCGGTCCCCACGTGGGCCACCAGCAGCAGGCACATGACCGCCACCGCCGCTGCGCTGGCCAGGGCGACCGCGTCGGCGACGCGCCGGCCCACGAACGACCCGCCGATCGCCAGCAGCGCCGCCGCCAGCAGGGGGACGCCGACGGTCAGGCCCACCAGGTGGCTCATCCGTGCATCAGGCCCATCTGGTCCGGGTCGACGCTGCGGAACCGCTTGTGCGCCTGCACGGCCAGCGCGAGCAGCAGCGCGGTCACGGTCGCCTCCACCACCACGTCGGTGAGCGTGAGCGCCTGCACCACCGGGTCCACCGTCACCGACGTGGTGGGGATGTCGGCGAAGATCGGCGCCTTCCCGCCGGTGACGTAGCCCACGCCCAGCAGCACTACGTACGTCGAGGACTGCACGACGGTCAGGCACACGATCAGGTGCACGCAGTCGCGGCTGGTGACGATCCCATACGTCCCCACACCGAACAGCCAGGCTGCGACCAGGTAGGGATAGACGCTCATCGCCGGGGGCGGAGCAGGCGCTGGTCCAGGAGCTCCGTGACCACCAGCAGCAGGGCCCCGGTCACCTCCAGCCCAACGGAGAGGTTGGCCAGCGGGATCATGCCCCCGGTGAGGAGCCCGGTGCCTCCCGAGGAGATGAAGTTGCGCAGGAAGACGCCGGTGCCGATCAGGCCGCCGAACCCGATCATCGCGAACGCCGCGGCTCCGGTCCCGTGGACCGCCTCCAGGAGGGGATGGCCTCGTCCCCGCCGGGCGATCGCGAAGCGGCCGGCGACGAAGACCAGCACCAGCGAGGTGGCGAGGACGATCCCGCCCTGGAACCCCCCGCCGGGCGTGAGGTGGCCGTGGGTCACGATGTACATCGCCAGCAGGGCCACGGGGCCGACCAGTCCCAGCGCGACCCACCGCAGCGCGTCGCTGGTCTCGGGATCCTCCCGCTCGGCGGCGCGGGCCGCCCGCCGGGCCCGCTCCTCGTCGCGCTGCGTGCGCAGCAGCAGCGTCACGCCCACCACCGAGACGAACAGGATGAACTCCTCGATCAGCGTGTCGACGCCGCGGTAGTCGAAGGTGGTGACGACCACAGCGTTGGTGGCGTGCCGGTCGGGCACGGTGTCGCGCGCCAGGATGCGGCCGTAGCGACCGCTGTAGTGGCCGAAGCCGGGGACGGACACCAGCCCCCACACCAGGACGCCGGCGCTGAGTGCCAGCCCCACCGCCAGCACGACCAGCCGGGCGCGGCGGCTCACTCGTCGCGCTCCTCCTCGTCGAAGGCCGCCGCCTGCTCACGGATCTTGGCGATGGCGAGCAGGAGCATCACCGGCAGCGCGACGCTGCCCACCACCAGCTCGGACAGCGCCACGTCGGGCGCCTGCACCACGAAGAACGTCAGCGACAGCACCAGGCCGTAGATCGACACCACCAGCGTCTGGCGCACCGGCTCCCGGGTGACGACCACCAGCCAGCCGCCGATGCCCAGCCCGGTGAGCAGGACGATCAGCAGCGCGTCGGTCACCGCTCCTCCACGTCCACGCGCTCGTCGCGGCGCAGGCGCCAGTCACCGTGCTCGCTCACGCGGGCCGCCCGGGCGGTGGCGTGGGTGAGGACCGGTGCCGTGACCAGCACGAACACCGCCACGAGCAGCGCCTTGTCGCCGATCATCGAGAACGAGTCGTCCACCAGCACCGCGGCGGCGATGGCCGCCGCGCCCAGGGTCGTGAGCCCGGTGAAGTGCAGGCGGTCGTAGACGCCGCGCATGGCGACGATGCCCAGGCACGCGACCAGCTCCAGCAGCACGCCCAGCCCCAGCAGGACGATGGTGACGATCTCGCGCGCGCTCATTCCCGCCGCCGGCGCTCGAAGTACCGCAGGTACCCCAGCGAGCCCGCGAACGACATGGCCACCAGGACGATCGCCAGGTCGATGAACGGCTGGCGGTTGAACGCCTCCGAGAGGACGACGAGCGCGAGCGACGCGATCACCCCGGCCGCCTCGAGCGCCACCAGGCCCTCGAGGGCGCTGCCGCGCACGCAGACGGCGACCAGCGGGAGCAGCGCCGCGCCCAGGGCGATCGCCGCCGCCAGCCACTTGGTCATCCCAGCTCCATGCGGTCGAGCGGCGCGTCGTCGGGGACCAGCTCGTGGACCAGGACCAGCTGGGCCTCACGGTCGACCCCGATGACGAAGCGGTTGGGCGCCAGCGAGCCCAGTGACTCGGTCAGCGCCCGCCGGGCGGCGGCCTCGGGGGTGCCGGCCGTGGCCCGGTAGCGGGCGGCGCGGAAGCGCCCGCGCACCCGGCGGCGAAGGACCAGCTGCCGCGCCAGCGCGACGGTCAGCTTCCCGCTGTCCGAGAACAGCTCGAGCAGCGGTCGCCATGCGTGGCGCAGGAGCCCGGGCCGCAGGCGGAAGCCGACGTGTCGCGTCCCGATGGCGACGGTGGCGAGCGTGGCGGCCAGGACCGCGCACACGATTCCGGTGACCACCTCGGGCTGGGATGGAGCTGGGATGACCAAGTGGCTGGCGGCGGCCGGCGTCGTGGTCCTGGGCGCGGTGGCGCTGCTGCTGATCGCCTGGCTGCGCCGGCGACCCGGTCTTCCCTTCCTGGGCGAGCGCGAGGGCGTCTCCCAGGGGCTGGTGGTGGGCTTCGGCATCGTCATACCGGTCACCGCGCTGGTCGTCCTGTTCGCGGTGTCCGACGTCGGGCTCACGC
>VAXS01000130.1 GCA_005883255.1 Actinomycetota bacterium
AGCGCCGCGCGGCGGATCGTGGTATTTGCGCGGCTTGTCGGCGTGCAGGCGCTGGGACGCGCCCGGGTGCCCGTGTAGGCTCGTTTTCGAGTAGACGGCCGTCCAGGACGGCGGGCGAACTCTCACGAGTCGATGTCGAGCGAACGATTTGAAGAGCGACGGACCGGAGGCGGCGATTTCCGCGGGGAGCGGCGGTCCCGAGATGGAGTCATGGACGAGATGAACCTGGAGAGCCTCAAGGCGCGAATCGCCCGAGCGGACTACGTGGTCGATCACGAGGCCGTGGCCGAGGCGATCGTGCGCCGGATCGTCGACCGGCGGCAGGGAGCCGACGGCCTGCACGCGCTCGGCGAAGCGCTCTCCCGCACCACGCGCCTGGACTCAGGCGACGTGCTCGAAGCCGGCTAGCGGGCGCTCGCCCCCGGCGTCGCGAAACACGGCGCCCGGCGGCCCCGCGTCCACCTCGCCCACCCAGGTGAGCGCGACGGCGCGCTCGACGTCGGCCCGGCGCTCGGGCGGGACGCAGGCGCACAGTTCGAAGTCCTCGCCGGCCGTGGCGGCGAGCTCGCGGGGATCGCGGCGCAGGTCGCGCGCCACGTCGGCCACCCAGTCCGCCAGCGGCAGGCGGTCGAGGTCGATCGACAGCCGGGCTCCGCTGCGCCGCCCCACGTGCGCCGCGTCGGTGGCCAGCCCGTCGGAGAGGTCGATCAGCGCGTGCGCCCCGGCGGCCGCGAGCGCCCGGCCGGCGGCGAGGCGCGGCTCGGGTCGCCGGTAGCGCTCGACCAGCGAGTCGGGCCCCGCGGCCCGTCCGTCGAGGATCGCCAGCCCGGCCCCGGCCGCGCCCAGCGTGCCCGTCACCCCGACCAGGTCGCCGGGCCGGGCGCCGTCGCGGCCCACCAGCTCGGAGGGGTCGTCGGCCCAGCCCACCACGGTCGCGCAGACGGTCAGCGCCGGGGCCCGGACGACGTCGCCGCCACCCACCGCCGTGTCGCAGGCGGCGGCGATGCCCAGCAGGCCGCGAAACAGCGACAGGGCGTCCTCGTCGCGGGTTCCGGCCGGGACGCCCAGCGCGACGTAGGCCTCGCCCGGGCGGGCGCCCATCGCCGCCAGGTCGGAGAGCGCGGCGGCCAGCGCCCGGTGCCCGACGTCCTCCCAGGTCAGCTGGCCCAGCCGGAAGTGGACGCCATCGACCATGGCGTCCACAGACGTGACCGCCAGCGCCCCGCCGGCGCGCACCACCGCCGCGTCGTCGCCCACCCAGCGCACGGCCCGGTCGGGCGGCGCGCCCAGGGCGCGCTCGATCGCCTCGATGAGCGCAAGCTCGCGCAGCTAACGGTGCCGGTAGATGATCCGGCCGCGATCCAGGTCGTAGGGCGAGAGCTCGACCCGGACCCGGTCCCCGGGCAGGATGCGGATGCGGAAGCGGCGCATCTTGCCCGCCACGTGACCGAGGACCACGTGGTCGTTGTCGAGCTTCACCCGGAACATCGCATTGGGCAGGGCCTCGACGACCTCGCCCTCGAACTCGACCTTTTCCTCCTTGGCCACGCTCGCAAGCGTAGCGGCCGACGCACTCGCTAGCCCGGCGCCGTGCCGCCCGACTTGTTGTGGCCGGGTTTCTGCTTCCCGCCGCCGCCTCCCCCGGTCGTCGGCGGAGGCTGGGGCGGAGCCTCGTAGAACTGGCGGTTGTTGTAGGCGCCGGTCCCCGTCCCGGGCCCGCCCGTGCCGTTGGCGCTGCCTCCGTTGCCGCCGCCTCCGTTGCCGCCGTTGAAGCCGCCGCCCGAGGAGCCGTTCCGCGTGTACTTGCCGAAGAAGGGCTGGAACGTGGCCTGCTGGCTGGGGACGGTGAAGTCGCTGCAGTCGCCGCCCACCGCCTTGCTCATGTAGTCGTGCCAGATCTGCGCGGGGAACGTGCCGCCGGCCACCCGGATCCCATGCACGCTGTACATCGGCACCTTCTGGTTCGGATAGCCCACCCACACCGCGCTGGTCAGGTGGGGCGTGAACCCGATGAACCAGGCGTCCGTGTAGTCGTCCACCGTCCCCGTCTTGCCGGCGGCGGGGCAGCCGATGTTCGCCGCCGTCCCGGTACCGCGCTGCACGTTCTGCTCGAGGATCTTGGTGGCCTCGTAGCTGACGCCCTGCGAGAACGTCCGCTTGCCCACCGGCCGGCCCAGGTCCTCGGACTTGCCGTCGGGGAAGACCACCTTCTTGATCGCGAGCGGCTGGTGGCGGATGCCGCCGGAGGCGACCGTCGCATAGGCGGTGGCCATCTCCAGCGGGGAGACGCCCAGGCGCAGGCCGCCCAGCCCTTCGGCGGGCAGGCCGTCGAGCTTGGTGGTGATCCCCAGGTCGTATGCCGCCTGGCGGACCGCATCGGGGCCGACGTCGAGGTCCAGCTGCGCGTAGACGGTGTTGTCGGACTGCAGCGTGGCGTTGACCAGGTTCATCGTGCCGCCGTAGGTGTGCGAGTACGTGCTCACCTTCCACGGTCCCCAGGGCGTGTTCAGGTCGAGCTGGTGCGAGACGTAGGTGGTGGTGTTGGGATCGACGCCCTTGCGCAGCGCCGCCATCAGCACCATGACCTTGAACGTCGAGCCGGCCTGGCGGTGGCCCTGCGCCGCGTAGTTGAACTGGACCTTGCCGTACTTGGCCGAGGAGGCCATGGCCTTGATGTAGCCGGTGCGCGGGTCGATCGAGACGATCGCCGACGAGGGGTCGTCGGTGTAGGGCAGCTGGCCCTTCATCGCGTCGCGGGCCTCCTGCTGCTTGTTGAGGTCGATCGTGGTGTAGATCTTCAGGCCGCCCTTGCGCACTGTCTCCAGGCCGTAGCGCTGGATGAGCTGCTCCTTGACGTAGTCGAAGAAGTAGCTCTCGCGGCGGGCCGTGTAGTAGTCGTTGGACTTCACCCCGAGCGGGCTGGCCACCGCCTGCTCGTAGTCGGCCCGGCTGATCATCCCCATCTTCTGCATCCGCCCCAGCACGTCGTTGCGGCGGGCCAGCGCCGAGCGCGGGTCGCGGAACGGGTTGTAGAGCGAGGGCGCCTGCGGGAGGCCGGCGAGCATCGCGGACTCGGGCAGGGTGAGGTCGCGGGCGGGCTTGTCGAAGAACACCCGCGCGGCCGCCTGCGCGCCGATCGCGGTCTGCCCGCCCACGGTTCCGTAGGGGACGTCGTTGAGGTACGTGGTGAGGATCCAGATCTTCGAGCGCTTCTTCTCGAGCTCCTCGGCGAGCTTGGCCTCCTTGATCTTGCGGGCCAGGTTGCGCGCGTGCGAGACCGGATAGAGGTTGCGGACCAGCTGCATGGTGATCGTGGATCCGCCCTGCACCGTCTTGCCCGAGCTCAGGTTCTTGAACGCGGCCCGGACGACGCCCTCGTAGTCGACTCCCTTGTGCTTGTAGAAGCGCTGGTCCTCGATCGCAATGGTGGCGTTGCGCAGGGCGGTGGGGAGCTGGGCGGTGGGCACCTGCTGGCGCAGCTCGTCGTTCTCGATGAAGCCCAGGCGCTGCCCGTTGCTGGCGAACACCTCCGAGTTCTGGCCCTTGTCCACCGGCTTCAGCGTCGAGATGTCGGGGGCCGACGACGCCACCGCGATCACGTAGATGGCGACCGCCAGCGCGCTGCCGAAGGCGCCGAGCACGCCCACGCCGAGGACCACGAGGAAGCCGCGGCGGACGGGACTGGCCCTGCGCCGCTGGCGGCGACGGACTCTGCGCTGTCGAGGAGTCATGGCAGGAACGGCTGCGCGCCGGGCGCGCAGGAGGCCCATTCTAGGGAAGCTCCGCCTTCCCTACCCCCGTTTCCGCAGCGCACGCACGGCTGCAGCCCGCAGCTCGGCCTCCCGGTCGCCGCGGCGCTCCTGGGGGACCGGCTCGGCGGAGAGCGCGAGGCGCACTCCGTCGGGGGTGGCCTCGGCCACCGCCACCCGGGTGACGCCGGGCAGCGCGCCGAGCGCCGCCAGCGCCTCGTCCACGTCCCCATCCGGCGCCAGCCACACCGACACCTCGAGTCCCGCGGGCGCCGTGGACACGGTGTCGTTGCGCAGGACCCCGGAGGCCAGCCGCTCGTTGGGGATCACGATCCGCGTGCCGGTGCCGGTCCGCAGGTACGTGTAGTTGAGGCGGACGTCCTCGACGGTGCCGTTCTCGCCCTCGAACGTCACCGCGTCGCCGATTCGCAGCGGCTGGGTGATCGCGAGCATGACGCCGGCCACCGAGTTGGCCAGCACCTGCCGGGCGGCGAAGCCGATCACGGCGGCGGCCAGCGCGCCGGACGCGAGCAGGCTGGTCGCCACCCTCTGCGCAGGACCGAACTGGGTGATCGCGATCGTCACGCCCAGCGCCAGGATCCCCACCGAGACCAGGCGGCGGACGAACCGCAGGCGCGTGTCCGCCACCGGCGAGAGGTCGCCCCGGGCCACCGCCCGCGCCAGCGTGCGCCCACGCTGGGCGAACGCCCGGTTGGCGATCACGGCGAGCACCGCCGCCACGGCCACCGAGGCGATCGCGGTGATGACGTTGCCGTGGCGGTTGACGAACGAGCTGGCCAGGATGGGAAGATCGAGCCGGCCCATGGCCCGCGAGCCTATCCGCACCGCCGCCGTCCTCCGGGTCCCCGCGCTCGCGGTGCGGGAGGGTGCGCGGGCCGTGGGGCGCCGCGACGAGGTCCGCGGGGTGGCCCTGCGCGAGGCCTGGCGGGCGGCCTGGCTGTCGCGCGCGCTGGTGTGGGCCGCGGGCCTGGCGGGCGTCCTGGCGCTGGGCCGCGTGGCGAGCTGGCGCTCGTTCGATCCCGCGGGCCTGACCGCGCCCTTCGCCGGCCTGGGCGACCTCCTGGTAGCGCCCGCCGCCCGCTGGGACTCCACCTGGTACCTGGCGATCGCCTCCGGCGGCTACCACGACGCCGCCCGCACCGCGTTCTTCCCGCTGTACCCGCTCCTGATCCGGGTGGTGGGCGCGCCGGCCGCAGCGGTCGGCGACCCGCGGGCCGCGTACCTCCTGGCCGGCGTCGCGATCTCGCTGGCCGCGCTGCCGGCCGGCCTGTACGCGGTGCACCGGCTCACGGCACTGGAGCTGGGACCCGAGACCGCCCGCACGGCCACGTGGCTGGTCGCGCTGTTCCCCGCGGGCTTCGCGTTCTCGGCGATCTACACCGAGTCGCTGTTCCTCGCCCTGTCGGCGGGGGCGATGCTGGCGGGGCGCCAGGGACGCTGGCGCTGGGCGTCGGCGCTGGGCGCGCTGGCGGCCGCCACCCGCAGCACCGGCCTGCTGCTGGTGGTGCCCCTGGCGCTGCTGTACCTGTACGGGCCGCGGGCGGACCGGCCCCCGCCCTCCTCGCTCCGCCGGGGTCTGGCGCGCCTGCGGCCCCGCCACCGGGCCGGCGCCGAGCTGGCCTGGCTGGCGCTGATCCCGGTCGGGCTGCTGGCCTACCTGGGCTACCTGGCGCTGGCCACGGGCGATCCGTTCGCTCCGTTCTCGGCCCAGGCGGCCTGGTACCGGCACTTCGCCGGGCCGCTGGGCGGCGCCTGGGACGGCGCGGTCGCCGCCTGGGACGGCATGCGCCAGCTGGCCTCGGGCTCGCGCGCACACGTCTACTTCGCGGCGGCGGGCGGAGACCCGATCCGGGTGGCGCTCCACAACGTGGGCGACTTCGTCTTCCTGGCGGCCGCGGCCGCGGCGCTGGTGGGCGCCTGGCGCCGGCTGCCGGCGGCCTACGGCGCCTGGGCGCTGTGCGCGGTGGCGCTGCCGCTGTCCTACCCGGTGGGACCCGAGCCGCTGGCCTCGCTCCCGCGCTACCTGGCGGTCGTGTTCCCGCTGCAGATGTGGCTGGCTGCCTGGGCGCGCGAGCGGCGGGTCGACCGGCTGGCGCTGGGCGCCAGCGCCGCGCTGCTGGCGCTCCTTAGTGCCGCCTTCGCCGCCTGGCAGTGGGTGGCGTGAGGCCACGGGCGGCGCTGCTCGACGCGCTGGGCACGCTGCTGTGGCTGGAGCCGCCGGCGCCGACGTTGCGCCGCGAGCTGGCCGCGCGTCTGGGCGTCGACGTGAGCGAGGAGGCCGCGCGGGCGGCGGTGGAGGCGGAGATCGCCTACTACCGGGCGCACAACCTGGAGGGCCGCGATCGGGCCGGCCTCGACGACCTGCGGCGGCGCTGCGCCGCGGTGGTGCGCGACGTCCTGGGCGACATCGGCCGCGAGCTGTCGCTCGACGACGTGCTGGCGGCGCTGCTGGCGGCGCTGCGCTTCCAGCCGTTCCCCGACGTCCTGCCCGGACTGGCGCGGCTGCGTGGCGCGGGCCTGCCGCTGGTGGTCGTCTCCAACTGGGACGTCTCGCTGCACGACCGGTTGGCCGAGACCGGGATCGCCGAGCTCGTCGACGGCGCGCTCGCGTCCGCCGAGGTGGGCCTGCCCAAGCCCGACCCCGCGATCTTCGCCCACGCCCTGACCATGGCCGGGGTTCCCGCGGCCCAGGCGATCCATGCCGGCGACTCGCTGCGCGAGGACGTGGAGGGCGCCCGCGCGGCGGGGGTGGAGCCGGTGCTGGTGTGCCGTGAGGGCGAGCCGCCGCCCGCCGCCCGCGGAGTGCCGACGGTCGGCAGCCTGCTCGAGCTGGCCGAGCTGGTCGGCGCGTAGTCGCGTCCGCCCGACCCGGCCGCGGGCGCCCCGTACCCTTCCGGTCGATGGCCAGCGTCCCACCCCCCGTCGCCCCCGCCCGCTCGGCGCCCCCGCCCGACCCGCCGGAGCTGCCCGAGGGGGCGCCGCGTCCGCGTCCCCGCTGGCCGGCGTGGACCGCCCCGGTGGCGCTGATCGCCGGCTTCGGCGTGGCGTTGTTCGCCTACGTCCTGATCGGAACCGTGGCGGCCGCCGCCGGCGCCAACCTCGACAATCCGCCCAGCGGAGTGGAGGTGGCCGCCACCGCCGTGCAGGACCTCGCGCTGATCGGCAGCGCCCTGCTCTTCGCCCGGATGACCGCGCGGCCGCGACCCTGGCACTTCGGCCTGCGGGTGCCGAAGGTCGGCCCCGCCGTGGCCTGGGTGGTCGCGGGCTGGCTGGCGTTCGTGCTGTTCAGCGCCATCTGGGTGTCGGCCCTGGGGATCCACCAGAAGGACGACCTCCCCAAGGAGCTGGGCGCGGGCAACGGAGCCCTCGCCCTGGCCGCCGTCGGCCTCCTCGTCACGGTGTTCGCTCCGATCGCGGAGGAGTTCTTCTTCCGCGGCTACTTCTTCACCGCCCTGCGCTCGTGGCGGGGCGTGTGGCCGGCGGCGATCATCACCGGGCTGGTGTTCGGTGCGATCCACGCGGGCTCGGCGCCCGCCGGCTACCTGGTCCCGCTGGCGGGCTTCGGGTTCGTCCTGTGCATCGTCTACTGGCGGACCGGGTCGCTGTATCCCTGCATGTCGCTGCACGCGCTCAACAACTCACTGGCGTTCGGCGTCTCCCAGCACTGGGGCTGGCAGATACCGCTGCTGATGGTGGGCGCCAACCTGGCCATCGCGGCGATCGTGCTGCCGCTCGGGCGCCGGCAGCAGCTGGCGCCGGCGTGAGGCCGCTGGGGTTCGCCGGCGACGTCGCGGTCCGGGCGCGCGGCCTGGCCAAGCGCTACGACGGCATCGTGGCGCTGGACGGCGTCGACTTCGACGTGCGGACCGGTCAGTGCTTCGGCTTCCTGGGCCCCAACGGCGCCGGCAAGACCACCACGATGAAGATGATCTACGGCCTGGCCGCCGTGCAGGACGGCACGCTGGAGGTCCTGGGCCGCGACATCTCCCGCGAGCGCCGGGCGGTGAAGGCCCGCCTGGGCGTCGTCCCCCAGGAGGACAACCTCGACCGCGAGCTGACTGTCCGCGAGAACCTGCTGGTCCAGGCCGGGTACTTCGGCATCGGCAGCGAGGAGGCGGAGCGCCGGGTGGCCGAGCTGCTGGAGTTCTCCCTGCTGGCCGGGCGCTCGGACGCCATGGTGCGCCAGCTCTCCGGCGGCATGCGCCGGCGCCTGCTGATCGCGCGGGCGCTGGTGAACGAGCCCGAGCTGGTCGTGCTCGACGAGCCCACCACCGGCCTCGATCCCCAGGCTCGCCAGACGCTGTGGCACACGCTCGACCGCCTGCGCGACCAGGGCGTGACCCTGCTCCTCACCACGCACTACATGGAGGAGGCCGCGCGCCTGTGCGACCGCCTGGTCATCCTCGACCTGGGGCGGATCGTGGCCGAGGGATCGCCCGACGAGCTGATCGCCCGCTACGGGCAGCCGCACCTGGAGGCGGTGTTCCTGCACCTCACCGGCCACGAGCTGGACAGGTGACCGGCGCGCTCTCCCTTCCCAGCCTCCCGGCGGCGCTGCGCGTCTGGCGGCGCAACCTGCGCGTGTTCTCGAAGATCTGGCGCGGGGCCCTGCTGCCGCTGTTCTTCGACCCGCTCTTCTACCTGGTGGCGATGGGCTTCGGCCTGGGCACCTACATCGCGCACATCAACGGGGTGCCCTACCGCGAGTTCATCGCGCCCGGGCTGTGCGCCTCGGCGGTGATGTGGGCCGCCTCCTTCGAGATGGCCTGGAACGCCTTCTTCAAGATGGAGGAGACGCGGCTGTACGACTCGATCCTGGCCACGCCGATCGAGGTCGAGGACCTGGTGACCGGCGAGCTGCTCTGGGCGGGCACGCGGGCGGTGATCTACGGCACGACGTTCCTGATCGTGATCTCGGCCTTCGGCCTGGTGGAGTCGGGGTGGGCGGCGGCGATGCCGCCGTTCCTGCTGCTGGGCGGGCTGTGCTTCGCCACGATCGGCCTGGCCTACACCTCGCTGATCCCGAAGATGGACTACTTCACGTTCTACTTCACGCTGTTCATCACGCCGATGTTCCTGTTCGGCGGGATCTTCTTCCCCTACGACAAGCTGCCCGAGTGGGCCCAGGTCGTGGCCTGGTTCACGCCGCTCTACCACCTGGTGCTGGTCTGTCGCGAGCTGGCCACGGGACCGGACGCCGCCGCCGTGGCCGGCAACGCCGCCTGGCTGGCGGTCCTCACGGCCCTGCTGTTCTCGGTGCCGGTGGTGGCCCTGCGCCGGCGGCTCGTCGCCTAGCCGCTCAGCCCCGGACCCGCATGTAGCGGGCGAGGAAGCCCAGGCCCACGCCGTAGACCAGGATCGCCAGCAGCGTCGGGATGCCGTGGCGGATCCAGCTGTCGCTGCTGTTGGCGACGCCCGAGAACGGCTTCAGCAGCACGTCGTCCACGTCGTCGATCGCCTTCCGGAACGAAGAGCGCGAGCCGGCGTGGACCGTCCCCTGCTGCTGCGCCGGCGAGTCGTCGATGGCGCTGACCTGCTGGTGCGAGGCGTGCGTGAGCTGGTCGGCGGCGAACATGGCGAAGCCCGCGACCACGAGAAGACTGACCACCAGCGCGACCCACCTGAGGACGCCGTCGACCACGACGCTTAAGATCGGCCGGCCTTGGTCGCGACTGGAGCCCTGGGCGCCGCGTCTCGACGTCCGTGGGAACGGGCGTGAGCGCGCGCGAGCGCCTGATCGCGGAGCTGCGCGAGCACGCGCTGGTGATCGGCGAGGTCACGCTCACCAGCGGCGCCACCGCGCAGTACTACGTGGACGCCAAGCGGGCGATCCTGCGGCCGGCCGGTTTCGCCGCCCTGGCCGAGCTGGTGGCCGAACAGGCGGCCACGCGCGGGGCCACCGCTGTGGGCGGGCTGACGATGGGCGCCGATCCGCTCGTGTGCGCCGCGCTGGCCGGGGGCGCGCCCGTCACCGGCTTCTTCGTGCGCAAGGAGGCCAAGGCGCACGGCCTGCAGCGGCGCATCGAGGGCCCGCCGCTGGATCCGGGGGAGCGCTGCCTGATCGTGGAGGACGTCGTCACCACCGGAGGCTCGACGCTGCGCGCCATCGAGGCGGTGCGGGAGGCGGGGGCGACGGTGTGCGGCGTGGTCGCGGTACTCGACCGGCTGGCCGGCGGCGCGGAGGCCATCGAGGCTGCGGCCGGAGCGCCCTACGAGCCGCTGACCACGATCGACGACGTCTACCCCGACCGCCCGGACGGCTAAGGCCCGGGCGGCTCGGCCCGGAAGGTGCGCACGATCTCGTCCAGCGCGCGGCGGTAGACGCGCTCGGCCACGCGGACGTTGCGGAACACCAGCAGGCTGAACGTCACGACACCGCGACGCTGCAGCGCGATCGCCCGGAGCGCCTGGCCC
The DNA here is from genome assembly GCA_005883255.1 of Actinomycetota bacterium. Taxonomy (GTDB): domain Bacteria; phylum Actinomycetota; class Thermoleophilia; order Solirubrobacterales; family Solirubrobacteraceae; genus AC-38. The sequence continues at coordinate 10,185 of VAXS01000130.1, forward strand.
ACACCCGTTGGGGCATAGACGCCGGTCGCGGTGACCGAGGCGGCGGCGAAGCGCGTCCCGCGCACGGGTCGGGCGCTTCCCAGCCGGAGGCGACGGTAGCCGCGCAGCGCCCGCAGCGTGGCGGCCGCGTAGCGCCCGGGCGTGAGCGTCTCGCCCTGCTGGCCGTAGTCGGCCGCGATGCTCACCGCCAGGCCACGATCGCGCGAGCGCACCAGGGTGGCGCCCCGGACCCCGCGCGCCGTCCATCCCGGCGGGATGCCGAGGTTGAAGCCGGAGCGCAGGTTGACCACGCGCCGCCAG
>VAXS01000131.1 GCA_005883255.1 Actinomycetota bacterium
CTCGCCGGACCGCCGCCCGGGCCCGCTCCGCCAGCCGCGTGCGATCCTCCGCCGCGAGGGCGCTCCCGCCGGCCGCCGCGATCGAGAGGCTCACGGATCCATCGTACGGCGAGAGCGCGCCCGCCGGCGGTGCGGCGCGGCCGCCCCAGCCGCCGGCTACGCTGCGCGCGTGCTCTCAGGCCTCGAGAACCCCTGGCACTGGGCGGTGCTGCTGCTGGTCGTACTCATGGTCTTCGGCCCCAAGCGCCTGCCGGAGCTCGGCCGCTCGCTGGGCCGGGGGATCCGCGAATTCAGGAGCTCGGTCTCGGTCTCCGACGAGTCGCCGGACGAGCGCGCGGTCGAGCCGCCCCCGACTAGTCCTGGTAGCTGACGCGCGCGACGTCGCGCGCGTGGACGAAGACGCGCTCGCCATCGAGATCGACGGCGTCCAGCAGGTCGTCGGGCTCGGCCTCGCCCAGCCGGCGCTCGAACTCCCGTGCCCCCTCGGGCGTCAGCTCGGGCCAGTCGTCCGGATCCCGGCCGGCCAGCTCAACCAGCGCGTAGGCCATCCCTAGGTTTCGCCGCGGCCGCGGGAGATGGCTATCTCGCCCGTCCGCACCATCTCGATCAGGCCGAACGGGCGGACCAGCTGCTCGAACGACTCGATCTTGTCGTCGGCGCCGGTGATCTCGACCACGACCGAGCGGCGGCCCGCGTCCACCACCTTGCCGCGGAAGATCTCGGTGAGCTGCAGGACCTCGCCGCGCGACCCGCTGTCGCAGGCGATCTTGAACAGGGCGAGCTCACGCGCCACCGAGTCCTCGGGCTCCAGGTCCCGGATCTTCAGGACGTTGACCAGCTTGTGCAGCTGCTTGGTGACCTGGTCGATGGGGTGCTTGGCGCCGTCGACGGTCAGCGTCACGCGCGACACCGCCTCGTCGTCGGTGGGACCCACCGCCAGCGTGTCGATGTTGAACCCGCGGCGGGCGAACAGGCCGGCGATCCGCGTGAGCACGCCGGGCTTGTTCTCGACCAGGATCGACAGTACGTGCTTGCGCCCGGTGCGCAGCCCGCCGGCCGCCTCCAGGTCCTCGAGCGACAGCAGCTCCTTGGTGCCGGGCTCGCCCATCTAGCCGACCATGTCGCGGGCGGCCTGTCCGGCCGGGATCATCGGATAGGTGTTCTCCTCCTGCGTGACCCGGACGTCGACCAGCACCGGCCCCTCGGTATCGATCGCCTGGCGCATGTCCTCCACCAGCGTCTTCTTGTCCTCGAAGCGCATCCCGGTGGCGCCGTAGGCGTCGGCCAGCTTGACGAAGTCGGGGTAGCTGCCCATGTGGACCTGGCTGTAGCGCCGGTCCCAGAACAGCTCCTGCCACTGCCGGACCATCCCCAGGTAGCCGTTGTTCATGATGAACACCTTGATGGGGATGCCCTCCTGGGCGCAGGTGGCCAGCTCCTGCATGTTCATCTGCACTGAGCCGTCGCCCGCCATGCAGCACACCAGCTGGTCGGGGCAGCCCACCTGGGCCCCCATCGCGGCGGGCAGCCCGAAGCCCATCGTCCCCAGGCCGCCGGAGTTGATCCACCGCCGCGGGCGGGAGAAGTGGAAGTACTGGGCCGTCCACATTTGGTGCTGGCCCACGTCGGAGCTGACGATCGCGTCGCCGCCGGTGGCCTCGTAGAGCGCCTGGACCATGTACTGCGGCTTGATCTCGGAGTCGGCGCTGTCGTCGTAGCGCAGCGGGTGCTGGCGCTGCCAGTGCTGGATCCGCTCCCACCAGTCGTCCAGCCGTGCCCGGTCGGGCTCCAGCGCCCGGTACTCGGCCAGGAGCCGCGGGACGATGTTCTTGGCGTCGCCCACGATCGGGATGTGCGCCGGCACGTTCTTGGAGATCTCGGCCGGGTCGACGTCGATGTGGATGAACTTGGCCCGGGGCGCGAACTCCGAGAGCTTGCCGGTGATGCGATCGTCGAAGCGGGCGCCGATGGCGCAGATCAGGTCGGCCTCGTCCATCGCGTAGTTGGCCGCGCGGGTGCCGTGCATTCCCAGCATCCCCAGCCACTGCTCGTGGGGGGCGGGGAAGGCGCCCAGGCCCATGACGGTGAGCGTGACCGGGAAGCGGTCGGCCAGGCAGAACTCGGTGAACTCGGCCGCGGCGCCGGCGTTGACAATGCCGCCGCCGCCGTAGATCACCGGGCGCCGGGAGTTGGCCAGCGCCTTGGCCGCCAGGCGGATCTGCTTCTGGTTGCCCTCGGTCGTGGGCTGGTAACCGGGGAGCGAGACGCTGGTGGCCGGCTCGTACTCGATGTCGGCGCGCGAGAGGTCCTGGGGGATGTCCACCAGCACCGGCCCGGGCCGGCCGCTGCGGGCCAGGTAGAACGCCTCGTGGACGGCCTGCGGGATCTCCCGCGGGTCCTGGACCATGAACGAGTGCTTGACGATCGGCATCGTGATGCCGCCGGTGTCGCACTCCTGGAAGCCGTCGGTGCCGATCAGCTCGGTGCGGACCTGGCCGGTGAGGAACACCGTGGGGACGGAGTCGAGCATCGCGTCGCAGATCGGCGTCACCAGGTTGGTGGCGCCGGGGCCCGAGGTGCCGAGGGCTACGCCCACCCTGCCGGTGGCCTTGGCGTAGCCCTCCGCCGCGTGCCCACCGCCCGCCTCGTGGCGGACCAGGATGTGGCGGATCCCCCCGTCGTAGATCGCGTCGTAGGTGGGGAGGTTCGCGCCGCCGGGCAGGCCGAACACGACCTCGACGCCCTCGGCCTTCAGGGCCTCCATCAGGGCATCGGCCGCCCGCATGCGCTCGCCTCCTTTCCGGGTCGGAGATAGACGACGCCGCGCTGGCGAAACTTCACCCCGCGCGGCCCTGCGAGCGAGTGTACCAGCGGTTTCTCAGCCGGCGGACAGGCGCCGGCGGCGCGAATCGGCCTCGCTGGCGATGGCCACGTCGGGGAACTCCAGCTCGGTCCCGCAGCGAGTGCACAACGCGTCGTGGAGCTTGACCACCTTGCCGCAGCCGGGGCACTGGCGCCGCAGCTCGCGGTTGTCGAAGCGGTAGGCGACGGCCGCCAGCAGTCCCACCACGGGGACCGCCCCGGAGATCAGGAACCAGAGCCAGAACGAGCTGCCCTTGAGCCTGCCCACGATCCCCCCGGCCAGCCCGAAGCAGACGGCGAGGACGACGTAGTAGCCGCCGGCCGTGGACATGCGCTCAGAAGAGCGTGTTGATGGCCCAGAGCACGGCGCCGACCACGACCACCGCGACGACGATCCAGAAGATCGCGGCGGCGAAGCCGATGATGACCTTGATCAGGATCCAGGCGACCAGCGCCAGGATCAGGACCGCGAGTGCGCGTCTGGCGAGTGAGGGGCGGGTTTGATCCATGTGCCAAGGGTACCGGGCGGCGCGCCGCGGCCCTAGGGGCGCACGACCCGTTCCATCAGCACCTCGTCGCGCCAGGTCCCGTGCCGGTCGCGCCAGCTGGCCTCGGTGACGCCCACCGCCCGGAACCCGACCTTCTCGTAGGAGCGGATGGCGCGATCGTTGCCCACTGCCGCGGACAGCGTCAGGCGGTGGTGGCCCCGGTCCTCCAGGAGGTGGCGGGAGAGCGTGGCCATGGCGTCGGGCCCGTGTCCCGCGCCCTGGTGGCCGGGGCCGAGGAAGACGTCGATCTCGGCGTGGCGCGAGTCCGGGTCCGGCTCCTCGGCGTACTGGACCAGGCCGGCGACCTCGCCGTCGACGACGATGGCGAACCGGGTGGCGGCCGGGAAGTCGGTGAACGGGAAGCCCTCCTCCACGGCGCCCCACCAGTCGGCCACCGAGGGATCCTCGCGCGCGGCCCGCAGGATCGGCTCGTCGCCGGGCTCCAGCGGGCGCAGCAGCACCCGCTCGCCGCGCAGGACCGGGCCGCTCACCGGCGCCGGGCGACGCCGATCACGTGGGGCGCCACCACTCCCATGCACGGGCCGGGGCGAAACTCGAATCTCCGGGCGACCTCCACCTCGAACCCGGCGGCGGCGATTGCGCCCTCCGTGTCCCGGTTGGGATGGCAGCCGCCTCCGACGGTCGGCCAGATCCGACGCGCCAGGCGATCCTGCCAGCGGGCCCGGCGGGCGTCGCGTGCGCGGACGTGCTCGTAGAAGCGCAGCTCCCCGCCGGGTCGCAGCACGCGCCGGGCCTCGGCCAGCGCCGCCGGCGGGTCGGGCACCGTGCAGAGCACGAGCGAGGCGATCGCCGCGTCGAACTCGCCCTCCTTTCCGGGCAGCCGATCGGCCGTGCCGTCGACCACGGTCACCGGCACCGAGGCCGTGGCCGCCGCCTCCCGGGCCCGCGCCCGTAGGTAGGGCTCGGGTTCGACGGCGACGACCTTCTGCACCTCGGCGGGGTAGTGGCGGAAGTTGAGGCCGTTTCCCGCTCCGATCTCGATTACCCGGCCGCGCAGGCCCGCGAGGTTCTCGTCGCGGTGCGCGGCGGCCCCCTTCTTCTCGGCGCCGCCCGACAACCGGGTGTACAACCGGGCGAAGAGTGGATTGCGAACGGTGGCCTGTGCCACGTCCGCGAGCCTACCGGCGGGACAGCGGAATGGCCCCCGCCCGGTAGTAGGCGCGGGCGTGCGACAGGAAGTAGCCGCCGTCCGTGCCTGGGCCGGTGGTCCCGTCGGCGCCGCCGCCGAACAGGACGGCCACCAGCCCCGCCCGGGCGTAGGCGCGCAGGTGCGTTCGGCCGCCGGGTCCCAGGAACCACTGCACGCGGTTGTCGCGGAAGCGGCCCCAGGTGTCGGGCAGGCCGGTGTTGCCCAGCGGGACCTGCCACAGCGCCACGCGGACGTTCGCGCCGCGCACGAAGCGCCCGAGGAAGCGCGCGTTGCGCGCGAAGTCGCCGGCGTTCCACCACGAGCGGCCGCCGTCGCCCAGCACGTGCTGGCGGAAGCCGGCGTCGCGGTCGGCGACGTCCGTGAAGGCCAGGTCGAAGCGGGCGCCCAGCGAGCGGTAGAAGCGCGCGGCCCGGTCCCCCAGGGCATCGACCTCGCGGGCAGGCGGGTCCTCGAGCCCGATGTCGTGCCTGGTCCCCCAGTCCGAGAGGTGGTAGGCCAGGGTCACGCTCGGCGCCAGGCGATCCCGGAGCCGCACGATCCCCCGCGCGAGCCCGGCGGCGTCGTCGGGCAGCCCGGCCAGCTCGGGCAGGCCGCTGGCGGCCACGGCGGCGGGGACGGTGGCCGCCCGGTCGGCGCGCGCGGCCTGCTCGACGTAGCCCCACAGGTCGGGCTCGACGTGGACGACGACGCGACGGCCCGGGAAGGCTGCGGCCCGGCGCAGCAGCAGCTCGAAGTCGCTCCACCAGGCCCGCATCACGCCCGGGGAGCGCAGGTGACGCAGGTCCACGGTGGCCTCGTCGCCGCCGGCGGGCCGGGACTGGAGCAGCATGTAGTAGGAGAAGACGGGCGTCGTGCGGGCGGCGATCGACTCCGTCATGTAGCGCGTGACGAATGTCCCGTTGGGATTCCACGTGGCCCAGCCCTGGCCGGTGTTCGCGCCGCCGGCCAGGTACTGGTAGCGGAAGCCCAGCGGAGCGCGGCGGCGCAGCGCGGCCGCGCCGCCCGGCGGATCGGCCACGCCGATCTCGAGCCGGTGCGGCCATCCCCGGGGCGGGGCCGGAAGCCCGGCCGCGGTGGCGGCGCCCGCCGGGACCCCGAGCACGATCGCGGCCACGAGGAGCAAGCGACGCATCCGGGCAACGTATCGGCGCCCGGAGCGTCATCGCTCCAGCGAGCGCGGCTCAGTCGTAGACGCGCTTGAGGTGCTCGAAGCGCTCGTGCTCGCGCCGGGGCCCGGGGTTCACGTCCAGCCGAGCGAGGCGGTAGCGCCGGGCGCGCGGGCTGGTCGGGACCGTGCGGGTGTCCGGTACGAGGACCAGGCGGGAGAGTGCAAGGGGCGATGTCATGGGGGGATTGTCGGTCCGACCCCGCCTGGCGACATCGGACCGCCGGCCAGAGATCGCCGCCGCGCGAGTCGACCGGCGCTCCTAGGCCGGGAGCGGTACGGGCGCGGCGGCGCGCTCGTCCGCGAGCGACGCCGCGGCGGCCAGCGCCGGACGCTGGCGGCGGTCGAGCCGGCGCCGCACGCGCCAGCGCGCGCCCGAGAACGCGAGGTTGGCCACGGTGGCGAACCCGGTCTCGTCCTCCCGGAGCGCCAGCAGCAGGTGGGCGATGCGATCCGCGGCGGGCAGGCCGTCGTCCGCCACCCGCACGCACCAGCACATCACCCGCCGCCCTCCCGGACGCACCAGCACCGCGCCCCCCTCCCCCACCAGCCAGACGCCCAGCAGGCCGCGCTCGATCACCAGCCCGGTGTGCTCGAGCAGCGCCCGCGCGTCGTGGCCCACCAGGTCACCGAGGAGGCCGAGCGCGCGCCGCTCGGAGCTCGCTTCCCCGAGCGCCCGCGGACGCACCACGTTCGCGCCGCGCTGGGCGTACAGCTCGGGGATGATCCAGGCCTTCGCTAGGGCGATGAGCGAGACCGGCAGGGCCAGCGGCTGGAGCAGCACCAGGCCGATCGCCACCGCCACGAACGGCACCACGTGGGCCACGGTGGTCAGCGTCCACAGCCGGCCGCGGCGCTCCAGCGAGCGGACGGTGGCCCGCGGCCGCCAGGAGACGGTCGCCAGCTCGGGGAGCGATCCCGGGACGGCTAGCCCCCGGCGATCGGCCGGCGCACGATCACCAGGTCGGCGTCGAGCGGCAGCTCGCGCACCTGCGTCGCCTGCCCCTCCCCCTCCGACACGACCGCGAACGAGCCCTGCTCCAGCTCGGTCCGGAACGCCGTCACCGCCGCCTCCACCGAGGCCGGGTCGGCGGCGCTCCACTCCGCGAGCGTCGTGTGGCCGGTGTGATCCATCCGGACGAGCTTGGACATCTCCCCTCCTGACGCCGTGGACGTACGCCCCATGGTACGCCCCTACTTCACCACGATCGTGCCCTTCATCCCCAGGGCCCTGTGGCCGTCGATCGGGCAGAACATCTGGTAGGTGCCGGGCTTCAGGTTGACCTTGAGCGTGGCCGACGAGCCGGCCTGGATGTTGCCGGTCTTCTGCGTGACGCCGTTGCCCTGGACCTCGAGGGAATGGACGATCGCCCCGCTGTTCTTCGCGGTGATCGTCACCGACCCGGCCTTGGCGTTGCCCTGCGAGGGAGTGAGCTTGTACTCGGTCTCGCCGATGGTCAGGCTGGCGGCGCCGGCCGCGGGAGGCGCCGCCGAGGTCGTCGTCGGGGCCGGCGCGGGCGTGCTGGCCGGGGACGAGGCCGACTTCTTGCTGCTGCCGCCGCACCCGGCGACGGCCAGCGCGCCGGACGACACCAGCGCGACCGCGATCATGGGATACCTCATGGGAGCTCCTCTCGTCGTCGGTGTCTACCTGCCCGGACGCCGGCTCGCGGCGCCTCCTTCCTATACCCCGAGGCGCTCGCGCACCATTCGGGTGACCTGGCCGCCGTCGGCGCGGCCCTTCGTCTCGCGCATCACGTACCCGACGATGGGGCCGATGGCCTCCGCCTTGCCGGCGCGCACCCTCTCCGCCGCGTCCGGGTTGGCCTCGATCGCGGCCCGTACCGTCTCCTCGAGCTCGCCGCCCCCGCCGATCGTGGCCAGGCTCTCGGCCTCCACGATCGCCGCCGGGTCGCCTCCCTCGGCCACCAGCCGACCGAGCACCTGCTGCGCCACAGCCGACGTCACGCCGCGCCCGGTCACCAGGCCCGCCAGCCGGGCCAGGGCCTCCGGCGCCACCTTCGACTCCGCCGGATCGGCGTCGTCCAGCTGGCTCGCGAGCTCGGCCACCCAGTTGGCGAGCGACTGGGCCGACACGTCGGCGCCGTCGCCCGCGGCGGCCACCGCGAGCGCGCGCTCGAAGTAGTCGCCCAGGTCCGGCCGGTAGGCGAACCGGCGCGCGGTGTCGGCGCTCAGCTCCAGCTCCAGGTAGCGCTCGGCCCGGGCCGCCGGGAGCTCGGGCAGCTCGGCCCGGGCGGCCGCGACCATCTCCTCGGTCACCCGCACCGGGACCAGGTCGGGCTCGGGGAAGTACCGGTAGTCGTGCGCCTCCTCCTTGGACCGCAATGGGGTCAGCGTCCCGCCCTGCGGGTCGAAGTGCAGCGTCTCCTGCACCACGTTCTGCCCCGACTCCAGCAGCCCCACCTGCCGCTCGACCTCGGCCCGGATCCCCCGCTCCACGAAGCGGAACGAGTTCATGTTCTTGAGCTCGGTCTTGGTGCCCAGCTCCGCGGTCCCGGCCTGGCGCACCGACACGTTGGCGTCGCAGCGCAGCGAGCCCTCCTCCATGTTCACGTCGCTGACCGCGAGCTGGCGCAGCGTGTTGCGCAGCAGGACCAGCCACTCGCGCGCGTCCTCGGGCGTGCGCAGGTCGGGCTCGGTGACGATCTCCACCAGCGGGGTGCCGCCGCGGTTGAAGTCCACCACGCTGCGGTCGGACCCGTGGATCCGGCCCGACTGGCCGAGGTGGACGAGCTTGGCCGCGTCCTCCTCCAGGTGGACGCGGTGGATGCGCACGTCGCCCAGCCGCCCGCCCCGGCACAGGGGCTCGTCGTACTGGGAGATCTGGTAGCCCTTGGACAGGTCGGGATAGAAGTAGTTCTTGCGGTGGAAGATCGAGCGGGGCGCCAGCTCGCACTCCAGCGCCAGGCCGATCTTCAGCGCGTACTGGACGGCGCGCTCGTTGGCCACCGGCAGCGAGCCCGGCAGACCCAGGCACACGGAGCAGGTGTGCACGTTGGGCGGGTCGCCGAAGCTCAGCTCGCACCCGCAGAACATCTTCGTACGGGTGCTGAGCTGCACGTGGACCTCCAGGCCGATGACGGGCTCCCAGCTCATCGCGGCACGCTCCCGTCGAACCCGATCGCCTGCTCCAGCGCGTAGGCGGCGTCCAGGATGCGGTTCTCGCTGAACGCCGGCCCGGCGATCTGGAACGACGTGGGCAGGCCCTCCGACAGCCCGTTGGGGATCGAGATCGCGGGGATGCCGGCCAGCGGCATCGGGACCGTGCAGTAGTCGGCCAGGTACATCGCCAGCGGGTCGTCGGTGCGGGCGCCCAGCGGGAAGGCCACCGTGGGGCTGGTGGGCGTGACCACGAAGTCGAAGCGCTCGAACGCCCCCGCGAAGTCCTCGGCGATCTTCGTCCGCACGCGCTGCGCGCGCCCGTAGTAGGCGTCGTAGTAGCCGGCCGACAGCGCGTAGGTGCCGAGCATGATCCGGCGCTTGACCTCGGGCCCGAACCCGGCGGCCCGCGTGCGGCTGTACATGTCCACCAGGTCGCCGTCGGCCTCCACGCGCAGGCCGTAGCGCACCCCGTCGTAGCGCGCGAGGTTGGACGAGGCCTCGGCGGGCGCGATCAGGTAGTAGGCCGACAGTCCGTGGGCGGCGTGGGGCAGCCGGGTGGGCTCGACCTCCGCGCCCAGTTCCTCGGCCAGGCGCAGCGTGGCCTCGAAGTTCTCGCGCACGCCGGGCTCCAGGCCCTCGGCCTCGCTGGTCAGCTCCTCGGGGACGCCGAGCCGGATCCCCCGCAGGTCCTCGGCGCGCGGGCGCCGGACCGCCTCAGGGAAGGCCACCGACGTGCTGTCGCAATGGTCCTTCCCCACCATCGCCGAGAACAGGAGCGCGGCGTCGGTGACGTCGCGGGTCAGCGGTCCCGCCTGGTCCAGCGAGGAGGCGAAGGCGATCATCCCGTAGCGCGAGCACGCCCCGTACGTGGGCTTGAGCCCCACCACGCCGCACAGCGCGGCGGGCTGGCGGATCGAGCCGCCGGTGTCGGTGCCGATCGCCCAGGGCGCCAGCCCGGCGGCCACCGCCGCGGCGCTTCCCCCGCTGGAGCCCCCTGGCACCCGCGAGCGGTCCCAGGGGTTGAGCACCGGTCCGAAGCCGGAGTTCTCGTTGGACGAGCCCATCGCGAACTCGTCCTGGTTGGTCTTGCCCAGCACGGGCGCGCCCGCGGCCACGATCTGCTCCACCACCGTGGCCGTGTAGGGCGGGCGGTAGTCCTCCAGGATCCGCGAGGCCGCCTGGCTGGGCACGCCCCGCACGCAGAACAGGTCCTTGGCGGCGAACGGGACCCCGGCCAGCGGGGCGTCGTCCGCCGGGGACGCGGGCGCCTCGTCCGCCACCCAGAGAAACGCGTTGAGCTCGTCGGCGGCCGCCCGCTCGCGGTAGGCCTCCCACAGCTCGGCCGGCGCCAGCTCGCCCGCGCGGACCTGCTCGGCGGCTTGGGCGGCGGTGAGGGCGAGGAGGGTCACAGCCCCGGCGAGGGGACCTCGAACCCGCCCTCGGCCACGGCGGGCGCGGAGGCCAGCGCCTCCTCGCGGGACAGGCACGGGCGGGGCTCATCCGCGCGCAGCCCCCCGGGCACGTCGACCACGTGCGAGGTGGGCGGCACGCCCTCCAGGTCGAGCTCGGAGATCTTCTCGATGTGGTCGAGCACCTTGGAGAGCTCGCGCGACATCCGCTCGACCTCCTCGTCCGTCAGGCGCAGCCGCGCCAGCCGGGCGACGTGAAGCACCTCCGACCGATCGAGCATGCCGGCCCGATTCTACGCGGGCTCGGCGCCGCGGCTGACCCAGTAGGCGGCCGCCACCAGCCCCGCGTTCACCAGCAGGCCGAGCCAGGCGCCGACGGCCGCCGACGTGCCCTGGTCGTCCACTCCGGGCGGGTTGACCAGGCGGTAGAGCACCAGGATCGTGGTGCAGCTCGCGGCCCCCAGGACCGCCAGGCTGAGCTGCAGGCGGGGCACGGCCAGCTCGAGCGCCGAGGCGGCGAACGGGGCAACGGCCAGCAGGACCACGGCCAGCAGCGCCAGGTCGAGCAGCTCGAACGCCTGCCAGGCGTTGGCGCTGGCCCGGGCGGGCCCGTCGTACCAGGGCAGGAACATGGCGACCAGCAGCGCCAGGCCGCCGAGCGCCAGCACCAGCTCGGAGGTCGTGGCCTGTCCCCAGGCCATTCGCCGGGACCCGGGGGCGCGCAGCCCCCGCCCGGCCGCGTTGGCTCTGCTCTCGCGTGCCTCGATGCCCTGCAGGCTACTGCGCGAGGGGGCGCTCGCCCCCGGCGCTCCCCTCGGGCGGGGGGACCGGGCGAGTGGGTATCTCGCTGGGCGCGCCCTCGGCGGCGGCCAGCCGCTCACCCTCGTCGGCCATGGCCAGGAAGCCGCCGACCGCGATGCCCGCGCACAGGCCCAGGCCGACATACGCCCACACCCGGGTCTCGATCAGGCTGTCGGGCACCTTGACCGTCAGGACCTGGAGGCTGGGCTGGTCGATGAGCCGGATCAGGACCAGGATTGCCGCCACCACCCCGAGGGTGGCGACCAGCACGCTG
>VAXS01000215.1 GCA_005883255.1 Actinomycetota bacterium
CCTGCGCGCCCTGTCGCCCCCGGCCACGCGCCTGGTCGACGCCCTGCAGGCCGTGGCCGGGGCGCTGGCCGAGCACGCCCGGGGACTGGACGCCGAGCTCGAAGCCGACCGGGCGGCGGGGGAGGGGCTGGCCGCCGAGTTGCGGGCGTTCGCCCACGGCGAGGCGGAGCTGCAGGCGGCGCTGCGCGAGCGCGCCGAGGCGGTGACCGGCGCCGAGGTCCGCGCCCAGCAGGAGCGCGACCAGGCGGCGGAGGGCGAGACCGAGCTGCGCGGCCTGGCGGCCCGGCTGGAGCTGCCCGCCCAGCCCGCCGAGGAGCCGCTACCGGAGGAGGAGCGCGCCACCCTGGAGGCGCGTATCGAGCGGCTGGGCCGCCGGCGCGAGCAGCTCGGCCCCGTGAATCCGCTGGCCGAGGAGGAGTACGCCGAGGCCCTGGCCCACGTCGAGGAGCTGGAGACCCAGCGCCGCGACCTGGAGACCGCGCTGCGGGAGCTGCGGCAGCTGATCGCCGAGACCGACCGGCGCATCCGCGAGGCGTTCGAGCACACCTTCGAGGCCGCCGCCGCCAACTTCGAGGAGCTCGTGGGCCAGCTCTTCCCCGGCGGGCGCGGGCGGCTGCGGTTGGTCCGCGACGACGAGGGCCCCCGCCGGGTCCTCGGCGGGCAGGAGGCGCCCGGCGAGCCCGAGCCCGACGAGCCCGAGGCCGGCGAGGACGGCGGGTCCACCGACGAGGACGAGCGCCTGGGCGTGGAGATCGAGATGACGCCGGCCGGCAAGAGCATGAAGCGGCTGTCGCTGCTCTCCGGCGGCGAGAAGTCGCTGACCGCGCTGGCCTTCCTGTTCGCGGTCTTCCTGGCCCGCCCGTGCCCGTTCTACGTGCTGGACGAGGTGGAGGCCGCGCTCGACGACCTCAACATCGACCGCTTCCTGCGCCTGCTGCGGCGCTACGCCCAGCGCGCGCAGTTCATCGTCGTCACCCATCAGAAGCGCACGATGGAGGCCGCGGACACCCTGTACGGCGTCTCGATGGGGGACGACGGCGTCTCGCGCGTCATCTCCCGCCGCCTTACCCGCGAGGAGGCCACGGTGGGCGCCGAGCCCAGCCCGGACGGCGGCGCGCAGCCGGCCGCCGTCGAGGCGGCCTAGCGCGAGCTCCCTGTCGGGGGCTACGTGGAAGCGGGCTGGGGGTCCGGCCGGACGAAGACGGTGTCGGCGACCGGGATGATCTCGTCCACCGGGATATCGGCCCGCTGGCCGTGGTCGCGGATCGCCTCGGGACTGCTGGCCTGGTAGACGCAGACGGTCCCCACCGACCCGCCGTCCTCCTCCAGGACGTAGCTGCGGATCCAGCGGATGTCGTCCGACATCTCCTCGTCGCCGACCTGCTTGGAGCGCGCGGCGGCCTCCTGCAGGTCCTCCGGCGAGCGCCAGCCGCTGCGGCGCAGGATGACGTAGGTGTTCATCGGCCGACTCTACCCTAGATCCGCGACTCGATCAGCTTGAGCTTGGCCGCCGGTCCGGCGGCGCGCTCGAGTCGCGACACGGCCCGGGCGTGGATGGGCGGCGGCTGCACGCCAAGGCCGGCCAGGCGCTCGGTCAGCGTCCGGGCGACGAGCGCGCCCACCGCGCCCGGATCCGCGCCGTCGGCCAGCACCATCTCCACGTCCAGGCCGGCGCGGTCGTGGACGATCCGGTACTGGCGGACCTCGCTCAGCTCCGCCAGCGGGCTGCGCAGCGCCAGCGGGTGCACCGCGACCGTCCGGCCGTCGCCACCGGGAAGCCGCAGGACGTCGTCCGTGCGCCCCGCCACCTCCGAGACCAGCCGCAGCGGCCGCCCGCAGCGGCAGGGCTCGGGCGCGAGCGTCACCAGGTCCGGGAGCTCGTAGCGGATGAGCGGGAGCGTGCGGTTGAACAGGTTGGTGACCAGCACACGGTGGCCGGGCTCGCCGTCGGGCACCGGCCGTCCCTCCCCGTCCACCACCTCCACGATCGCCAGGTCCTCGAACAGGTGCATGCCCTCGTGGTGCGAGCAGTCGACGGCGAAGATGCCCACCTCGGTGATCCCGTAGACGTCGTAGGGGACCTGGTCCCAGGCGGCCACGATCCGGGCCTCCATCTCGGGCGCGCGCACCTCGGACGTGGTGGACACTCGCCAGGGCGAGATCCGCAGGCGCCCGTCCAGCTGCTCGTCGGCCAGCAGCGCCAGGACCGAGGGGTAGCCGTTGAGGACGTCGGGGCGGAAGCGGCCCAGCGCGGCGGCCAGCTCCTCCACCGGCGCGCGCGCGTCCAGCCGCAGCACGCGATAGAGGCCGACGTCCACCGTCTCGGCGAAGCGGGCGGTCATGTGCAGCGGGCTGACCGCCCCCACGGTGGCCACCCGAATACGCGGCAGGCGGGGGCGCAGCCCCACGAACGCGCTCCAGCGCAGGAAGGCGGCCAGGCACGTGCTCCACTCGCGGCGGTCGAACACGAAGACGCCGCGCTCCCCGGTGGTGCCGCCGGAGGCCAGGGCGCGGTAGCGGCCCCGCAGGTACTCGTCGCGCCGAAGCCCGCCGAGGTGGGCCTCGACGTCGGCCAGCCGCAACGCCGGGTCGGTCACGACGTCGTCCCAGTGGGCCATCAGCGTGGCCTTGTCCATCGTGGGCAGGCGCTCGAGCTCGACGTCGGGCGCGGCGGCGCCCAGCCGCCGGCGGTGCAGCGGGGAGCCCTCCCGGGCGTGGGCCACGAGCGCCCGCAGGCGCTCGCGCTGGAAGGCCTCGACGTCCTGCCGCGCCCAGCGCTCGCGCCGGCTCAGCTCCCGGCTCAGGCGCACGGCCCGGCCGAAGTCCGCTCCCCGGCGGACGGCGTAGCGGGGACGGGGTCCGCGCACCCGCGGATCGTCCCATGTCGCCCGCCGGCGCCGCTGCCGGCCGTTGCTATCGTCGCCCGCCCGATGGCCCGCGACTGGCGCGACCTGTTCATCGTCGACGGGGAGGCCGCCGCGCCCGCCGACGAGCCCGCGGCCGCCGGCGCCGAGGCCGGCGCCCCGGGCGGCGGCTTCTTCCGCCGCCTGCGCGACAACCTGGCCAAGACCCGCCAGGCGCTGTCGGCCGAGGTCCAGGCCACGCTGCTCCAGGGCGACCTCGACGACGAGGCCTGGGAGCGCCTGGAGGAGGCGCTGATCTACGCCGATGTGGGCGCCCGGACGACGGCCGACGTGGTCGAGCGCCTGGAGCGCGAGGCCGCCGAGGGCGACCTCAAGGGCGAGGCGCTGCGCGAGCGCCTGGTCGAGCTGCTGGCCCAGGCCGCCGTCCCCGGCGGCGACGGTTCCGGCCCCGACCGGATCGACCTGCGCGCTCGCCCGACCGTCATCCTGGCGGTCGGCGTCAACGGGACCGGCAAGACCACCACGATCGGCAAGCTGGCCTGGCACCTGCACGCCACGCTGGGCCGCCGCGTCCTCATCGGGGCGGCCGACACGTTCCGGGCGGCGGCCGTCGAGCAGCTGGAGGAGTGGGCCCGGAGGGCCGAGGCCGGGTTCGTGCGCGGCGCCCCCGGCGCCGACCCCGGCTCGGTGGCCTACGACGCCGTCGGCCGCGCGCGCGAGAGCGACGTCGACGTGGTGATCGTCGACACAGCGGGCCGCCTCCACACCCAGGACGACCTGATGGCGGAGCTGGGCAAGGTGGCCCGCGTGATCGACAAGCAGCTGCCCGGCGCTCCGCACGAGACGCTGCTCACGGTCGACGCCACCACCGGCCAGAACGGGCTGCGGCAGGCGCGGCTGTTCGCGGAGGCGGTCCCGGTGAGCGGGATCGTCCTCACCAAGCTCGACGGCACGGCCAAGGGCGGGATCGCGCTGGCCATCGCCCGCGAGCTGGGCATCCCGGTGAAGCTCATCGGGATCGGCGAAGGCCTGGAGGACCTGCGGCCCTTCGATCCCGGCGACTTCGCGCGGGCGCTGGTCTCGTAGCCGATCGGCCGTCGGCTAAGCTCGCCGGACATGGCCGGGTGGGTGTTCTGGATCCTGGCGGCGATCGTGCTAGCCGTCGGGGAGATGGTCACGATGGGCTTCTTCCTCGCCCCGTTCGCCGGCGGGGCGCTGCTGGCCGCGCTGGTCGACGCCGCCGGGGGCGGGAGCGTCCTGTCGTGGGGCATCTTCATCGTCACGTCGCTGCTGCTCCTGCTGGTGGTGCGGCCGATCGCGCGCTCCCACCGGCGCATGCCCGCCCAGCTGCGCACGGGCACGGCGGCGCTGATCGGCCGGCGGGGCATCGTGGTCGAGCGGGTGGCCAACGACGAGGCGGTGGGCGCGATCCGCATCGACAACGGCGAGGTCTGGACCGCGCGGGCCTACGACGACGATTACGTCATCGACGTGGGGACGCGGGTCGAGGTCGTCGAGATCAGGGGCGCCACGGCGCTCGTCACGGAGTAGGAGGAATCGGAAATGGCCGGATGGATCGTGCTCGCCGTCGTCGGGGTCTTCGTCATCTTCGTGGCGGCGCGGACCGTCCGCATCATCCCCCAGGCCCGCGCCGGCGTGGTCGAGCGCCTCGGCCGCTACCAGCGCAGTCACCTACGAGGTGGCCAACCCGCTGCAGGCCATCGAGCAGCTGACGGTGACCACCCTGCGCAACGTGATCGGCGGCATGACGCTGGAGGACACGCTGACCTCGCGCGAGGACGTCAACGCGCAGCTGCGGGTGGTCCTGGATGAGGCCACGGGCAAGTGGGGGATCCGGATCAACCGGGTGGAGATCAAGTCGGTCGACCCGCCGGGCACGATCCAGGAGGCGATGGAGAAGCAGATGCGCGCTGAGCGCGACCGCCGGGCGGCGATCCTTACCGCCGAGGGCGTCAAGCAGTCGCAGATCCTCACCGCCGAGGGGGAGAAGCAGTCGGCGGTGCTGCGCGCCGAGGGGGCCAAGCAGGCGGCGATCCTGCGGGCCGAGGGCGAGTCCAGGGCGATCGACACGGTGTTCGCCGCCATCCACGAGGGCCGGCCAGACCCCGAGCTCCTCTCCTACCAGTACCTGCAGATGCTGCCCCAGCTGGCGCGCGGGGAGGCCAACAAGATCTTCGTGATCCCGTCCGAGTTCACGCAGGCGCTGTCCAACCTGGGCGGCGTGCTCGGTCGGGGAGGCAACTCGCCACCGGCGCCGCCGGCCGGCCCGCCCGCGTAGCTCAGCTAGCCTGGGCGTCAGATGTTCGACGCCCTCTCCGAGAAGCTCCAGGACGCGCTGTCCGGCGTGCGCGAGCGCGGCACGCTGACCGAGGCCGACGTGGATCGCGCCATGCGCGAGATCCGCCTCGCCCTGCTGGAGGCCGACGTCAACTTCAAGGTGGTCAAGCGCTTCACGGCGACCGTGAAGGAGCGCTGCCTGGGCGCCGATGTCGTGGGGCAGCTCAACCCCGGCCAGCAGGTGGTCAAGATCGTGGACGAGGAGCTGACCGCGCTGATGGGCGGCGCCGGCCGCGACCTGGCCTTCTCGCCCCGCCCGCCGACGGTGGTGGTGCTGGCCGGGTTGCAGGGCTCAGGCAAGACGACGGCGGCGGCCAAGCTCGCTCGCCACCTGCGCACCGAGCGCGGCTCGGCGGTGGCCCTGGCCGCCTGCGACGTCTACCGCCCCGCCGCGGTCGACCAGCTGGTGACGGTGGGCCGTCAGGCCGGCGCCGAGGTGTACGAGCGCGGCACCGACGCGAACCCGGTGGAGA
>VAXS01000216.1 GCA_005883255.1 Actinomycetota bacterium
CGCCCCCACTCGAACGACACCTCGAACAGGTGGCGCGAGAGCACGTACATGACCGCCAGCATCACCACGTAGGCGCCGCACAGCGCCACGCCGGCGCCGGCGATGCCCAGCGGCGGGACCAGTGCCACCAGCAGACCGGCGTTCACCGCCAGGCCGGCCAGCGCGGCCGGGAAGTTGCGCGTGGTCACCTTGGCCCGCCCGGCCATCACCACCAGGACCAGGAACAGCCCGTACAGCGCCCACCCCAGCGCCACCCAGGGCAGCGCCCGGTGGGCGCCGAAGTAGGTCGGGGCCGCGAGCAGCCGGACCGCCCAGCGCCCGAGCAGCGCCACCGCGGCCACGATCAGCCCCGCGAACAGGACGTAGTAGGTGGCCACCAGCGCGTAGAAGCGCCGCGCCTGCGCGTCGTCGGTGATCGAGTAGGCCAGCGGCGGCCAGGCGTACTGGAACGCGCGAGTGATGAAGATGACGACGGCGGAGAGCTTTACGGCTAAGGAATAAAGACCCGCCGTGCCCGGGCTCTCCACCCGGTACAGGTAGGCCCGGTCCACGATGTTCAGCGCGAACACAGACACCTCGGCCGGGACGGTGGGCAGGCCGAAGCGCAGAAGCTCGGGGAGGTGCACGCGGGGGATGCGATGGGGGCGGCCGATCCGGTCCCGCAGCATCCACATCAGCCCCAGCACCACCACGGTCGAGGCGGCAAAGTTGCCCGCCAGCAGGCCGCGGGCGCCGTCGCCCGCGAACACGACCAGGTAGACCGAGAGGCCGATCGTCAGGCCCACGTTGATCAGCGACGCGCGCAGGAAGGTGCCGGCGCGCTCGTCCACGCGCAGCACGGCGTAGGTCATCTCCAGGTTGGTGTACGACCACAGCCCCAGGACGGTGATCAGCCACAGCGTGACGTCCCGAAAGCCCAGGATCGCCTCCGACAGCGGACCGGCCAGCGCGGCGCCCACCGCCGCCGCCACGGTGGTGGCCAGCAGGACGGTGCCGGTGGCGGCGCGGGTGATCTGGTCGCGGCGCTCGGGGTCGGCGTCGACGTAGTAGAAGCGGATGAACGCCTCCACCAGGCCCAGGCGGATCACGATCGAGACCAGGATGACCAGCGTGAGCAGGAGGTCCGCGGTCCCGTAGTCGGCGCGGGTCAGATGGCGCGTGTAGACCGGGAGCAGCGCCACCGCCACCAGCTTGGCCAGGGCCTCCCCGGCCTGGTAGGCGGCCCCCGTCCTGGCCAGGCGCCGGAAGTAGTCGTACATCTGCGCCAGCACGCTATAGCGTGCCCGCGATGGCCTCGCCGCCCGCCGACCGGCCGATCGCGCTGCTGCTCGTGCCGCGTACCGTCGAGCGCTTCATCCTCTACGACCAGGGTCAGGACCTGCTCCGCGCGCCCGGCGTGGTGGCCGTGGAGGCGCCCAAGATCCCCTACGGCGCGCTGGGACGGCTGCCCCGCTGGCTGGGCGACGCCCTGGGCTCGGCGCAAGGGGCGCGGTTGAAGGTGCCCGGCCAGCCGGTGGCGGCGATGATGTTCCACCCGTTCCAGTGGCCGTTCGCCCGCGCGGTACTGGCGCGCTGGCCGGAGTGCCAGCTCTGGTACGGCCTGTTCGACCGCACGCCGGCGGCGCCCGACGCCAGCCCGCGCTCGCGCGCGCGGCTGGAGGAGCTGCACGCCGAGGCCTCCGCGCGCGCGGACCTGGTGTTCGCGGTCTCCAGCACGCTGGTCGAGCTGGAACGCGGCGCGGGGCGCCAGGCGATCCTCATGCCCTCGGCGGCCGACTCGTTCCCGGCGCCCGATCCCGAGGCGACCACGATCGCCGTGTGCTTCGGCACCAACGGCCGGCGCACGGACTGGCCGCTGTTGCGCGAGGTGGGAGAGGCCCTGCGGGACGAGCTCACGGTCCTGTTCGTGGGCGCGCTCAACGCGGACGAGGTGCGGGGCCACCCCGACTTCGAGGCCTGTCGCGCCCGGCCGCAGTACGTGTGGCTGGGACCGCGCTCCGACGACGAGGCGGCGCGGCTGATCCTGTGCGCCGACGTGGGCGTACTGCCCATGCGCGTCGACGACTTCAACGACGCCGGCCTGCCCAACCGCATCCTCAAGGCGGCGCGGCTGGGGCGGCGGACGATCGCGCCCGACTTCAGCGGGATCGACGTCTGGGAGCGCTCGATCGTGCGCTGCCGGGACGCGCGCGCGTGGGTGGAGGCGCTGCGCGCGGCCCGGGGCGGGCGCTGCCGGCCGGACGCCGAGCTGCGCGAGTGGGCGCTGGGTCAGACGGGCGAGCGTCAGAACGCCCCGCTGTGGCGCCGGCTGACCGCGCTCGGCGTGCAGGTGCCGGCGGGCGCCGGAGTGCTGGCCGGCCCGCCCGAGGACCGCCGCCCCGAGCGCGCCGACGAGGCCCGGGATCTCGACGCCGGCGGCTAGTACATCCGACCGTGGGTACGGTCGGACTCAGCCGCGCGAAAACCAAGCCTGGCAAGGACGCAGGGAGCGGGAATAGCAGCGCTATTGCCGCGACCGAGGACGACGCCAGGCGCAGGTTTGCAGCCGGCTGAGTGCGGGCGTGCTCGCGGGCGGGTGTACTACTAGGCCGGCGAGGGCTGGGGCTTGGCCGGGACGGCGCGCCCGGCCGGCTCGCGCGCGCCCGCGCGGCCGAGCGCGAACGCGCTCCCCACCCCCAGCAGCGTCCAGGACAGCGGGTCCTCGAGGAACGCCGCGTACAGGAGGGTGTGGAACACCAGGGCGGCGAACCCGGCGGCGATCGCGGCGCGGACCGGATCGCCGCGGGCCCCCGGCAGCAGCCGCCGGAAGGCGGCCAACAGCAGGGCCAGGTAGACCAGCAGACCGACGATCCCCTGCTCGGCGGCGATCGTGACCGGGATCGTGTGCGAGGCGTCGGCCGCTCGTTGGGACGACGTGCGCTCGTGGCGGCGGTACTCCTTGGCGAACGAGCCCGGGCCCCAGCCGGCGACCGGTCGGTGGGCGAACAGGCGCAGCCCGCCCTTGATGAGCTCGACGCGGCCGCTGCTGGCCTTGTTCAGCGAGCGGTGGGAGGACAGCTTCAGGTCGACCGTGCCCGGGAAGGCCAGCACCACCACCAGGGCCACCAGCGCGATCGCGCCCACCGCCGCGAACGTCCGGCGCGGATCCCAGCGCAGGGCGGCCAGCACCACCAGGCCCACCAGCAGCGCGCCCAGCGACGACTGCGACAGCGTCAGGACCAGGCCCGCGAACAGCACCGCCACGGCCGCGCCCGCGTACCCCACCGTCCGCCGCCGCGGCGACCACAGCATCACCGCCACCAGCGCCAGCATCACCAGCGCCAGGAAGCGCCCGAAGATGTTGGGGTCGAAGAACAGCGAGTTCACCCGAAAGTAGCTCTGGAACTGGTTGGAGGCGATCACGTCGGGGTTGAGGAACACCGTCCGGGTCGCGTACTCGAAGAAGCCGACCACGCTGAACACCAGCGCCAGCGCCACCAGCACGCCCAGAGAGCGCAGCGCCAGCTCGCGATCCCAGCGCACCGCCAGCAGCTGCGCGTAGAGCAGCGCGAACGGGACGTAGAAGAACACGACCTGCTCCAGCGCCTTGGTGAAGTCGGCGGAGTAGGCGGCCTGCACCGCGTACAGGACGACGAAGCCCAGCAGGATCCACTCCAGGGCGCCCCGGGGCGGAGGCTCGGCCTCCTCGGCGCCGGCGCGCAGGCGGCGGGCCACGAACGCCACCGCGCCGGCGGCCACCACGAAGTACAGCGGCACCAGGAGGTTGGCGGTCTGGCCGCCGGACTCGATCGGGACGCGGAAGGGGAGCGCCAGGACCGCCGCCAGCGGGAACAGCCAGGGGCGCCGGTCGAAGGCCCAGGCGACCGCCGCCAGGGCGATGAGCACCACCACCAGGCCGGCGACCGCCGCCGCCGGGTGGTGGCGGATGGGGTGGAGCTGGGACGTGTGCCAGATCTCCGCGACGAGGAGGACGGGGGTGAGCACGAGCGCCCCCGCCATCGCCCAGGCTCGCACTCGGCGCCAGCCCGGTGCGGATGATCAGGCCCTTGCCGCTGCGGATGGCCACGATCACGGGATGTCCCGCGGAGTCCTGGGCCTGGGCGACGATCTGCGCGCCGGTGCCGGGCGAGGTCGTGAGCTCGTAGCCGGGGAAGGAGGTGAACGAGCCGTCGCCGCCCTCGAACAGCCCGATCGAGTCCTTGGAGGCCAGCAGATCCACCGGCTTGGGGTTCAGTGGCCCGATCGTGGAGCCGAACACGTCGTAGGCCGACTCCCCGGTGGGATCGACCAGCGACTGGTCCCGCACCTGCACCTGGCGGCGCAGGGAGCCGGTGCCCAGCGAGAGGACGCGACCGCCGCCCGCCACGTAGCGCTGCAGCCGGGCCGCGAAGTCGGGCTCCAGCCAGCGCTCGTCGCCGGCGAGCACGATCCCGTGGTAGGAGTCGAGGCGGCTCTCGGGCATGCGGGCCGCGGCGTAGTCGGTCTCGAGGTCGTAGGGCTCGCGCGGACGGTCCAGGGCGCTCAGCAGCGGCGCCACCTGCGCGCCGAACGCCGGCGGCAGGCCACCGCCGGCGAACGGCCGGGCCAGCCGGGCGGGGCCCCGCCCGGTGTCGCCCAGGTAGCCGGGGGTGAGCGTGTCCGGCGCGCCGTTGCCGTCGTCGTCCACCGGGTTGAGGCCCTGCCAGGTGATCAGCGGCAGCACGACCAGCACCCGCTGCGCCCTGGCCCCGGTGACCGCGAGCGGGACGTGGCCCAGGTGGGAGCCGGCCCGCAGCGTGAGGACGTAGACGCCCGAGGGCGTGCTGCCCGGCACCCTGGGCCGCAGCAGCGGGCCCTGGCCGCCGCCCTGGGCCACGATCGGGCCCGCGCCCACGCGCCGGAGGAACCAGCGGTAGCGCGCGCGGCGCGCGTCCACGAAGACCGGGATCGGCCGGCCGGCGCGCGTGGCGCCCAGCGGCGCCTGCGCCGCCACGTAGCGGACGGTGACGCCGGCCCCGCCCGCGGGATCGCCCTTGTGGGGCCGGGCGAACGGGAACGACGAACCGGGGTTGCCGGCGCGGTCGGAGACGCGGGCCACGATCACGTACACGCCGGGCGGCGGCGCGGGACCACCCGCGTCGCGGGCGACGCTGCCGTCCCACGTCCCGCCCTTCGCGCCCGGACGGGCCGCCAGGCGCGCCACCCCCCGCGCCTTGGGGAGATCGGTGCGGTAGACGCGAAAGACGGGGGTGCCCACCGCGCCCGGGTCGCTCAACGTGAACCGGACGGGCCCGCCCCGGGGAAGCGGGAAGATCAGCGGCCCCGAGCCGCCCCCCGGCTTCTGCACACGCACGATCGGACGCGGCGGGGTCCCGTCCACGTGGATCTCGTCGAGCAGCGTCACCGAGCGGCCCTGGTGGCGCAGGCTCACGCGGATCTTGTAGACCCCGTCGGGCACGATCCGGCCCGCGTCGTCGCGCCCGTTCCAGAACAGCTGGATCGCGACGCGCCGGGCGTAGTGGCGGTTGTCCACCAGGCGGCGGACCGGGTCGCCGTCGGGGCCGAGGATCGACACCGTGGCGTCGTCGGCGCGGCGCGTGAGCCGGATGCGGATGCTGGCCCGCTTGAACTTGAGCTGCGGCGAGTAGTAGCGGGTGACCGCCAGCGTCTGCACCAGGCGCGAGCTCTGCTTGAGTCGCTGGGTGACGAAGAAGGCCGCCAGCGTGGCGGCGACCAGGACGGCGAACAGCACCTGCGCCGCCCTCGTCACAGCCGCACCAGCGCCCCGTTGGGCACCTCGAAGTCGTGGAAGGCGGCCAGGCCGCGGGGATCGCGCGCGCACAGCGCCACGCGGATCGTGCCACCGTGGCAGACCACCAGGGCCGGCAGGCGACCGGTGGCGCGCACGTCGTCCAGCGCCGCCAGGACCCGGTCGGACTGCTCGCGCAGCGACTCGCCGCCCGGGAAGCGGAATCCGTCGCCCGCCGCCCGCCAGGCGGCGTAGAGCTCGGGGTCGTCGCGGGCCACGTCCTTCCAGTAGCGGCCCTCGAGGTCGCCGCGGTCGCCCTCGGCGAAGCGGTCGTCGAGCGTGGGCTGGAGGTCCAGGCGGCGCCCCACGACCGCGGCCGTCTCCCGCGCGCGCGAGAGCTGGCTGGAGTACAGCGAGCGGACGCCCTCGCCGGCCACCCGCTCGGCCAGCTCGGCCGCCTGGCGGCGGCCGACGTCGTTGAGCGGCGTGTCGCGCGAGCCCTGGATGCGGATCGGCTCGCGGTTGTCGTCGGTCTCGCCGTGGCGCGCCAGCAGGATCACTGGCCGCCTGAGTCGGTGCCGTCGGTCGGGATCGTGTCCGAGCGCAGGCCCAGGCGCAGCGTCTCCAGCGAGAGCACGTCGCCGGGCGGGATGTTCCCCAGGTTGACCTCCGCGCCCAAGCGCCGCAGGAACCACACCTGCTGCTCCTTGCGCGGCGCCTCGAAGACCAGGCTCACGGGGTCAATGTCGTGGACGATCTCGTCCACGAGGCCCATGCGCACCTCCCCGTCGGGGCGGTAGATGCCGGCGGTGCCGGTCTCGCGGGCCTCGGCGATCACCTTCCAGGCGCCGGCCTGGAGCTCGGTCTCGATCTGCTCCACCCAGCGGTAGGGAGCCATGATCTTCGTGTCGTCCTTGGAGCCCACCTCCGAGAAGACGGTGAAGTCGCGGGCGAGGCGCTCGATGATCCGCAGCTTCTCCTCGTGGTCGAGCGTGATGGTGCCGTCGGAGATCTCGACGTGGCCCAGCCCCAGCTCGCCCAGCCAGTCGATCAGCCCGTCGAGCTTCCGCTGGGCGATCGCCAGCTCGGTCAGGGTGCCGCCCAGGACCACCGGGATGCCGTGCGCCCGGTAGCGGTCGAGCTTGGCGTGGAGGTTGCGGGTGGCGACCGCCGTCCCCCAGCCCAGCTTGACGAAGTCGACGAACTCGCCGGCCACTTCCACGAGCCCGTCGATCTCGGCCACCGCGAGCCCCCGGTCGAGCACGTGCGTGATGCCCTGATCGCGGGGCTTGGCGCTCCGGGGAGGGAGGTCGAGGAACGCCGGCATCGCCCCGGGGACGGCGCCTACTGCTGGGCGCGGTCGCTGCCCACGGTGACGACCACCTGCGCGTCGGGGCCGGCGATCGCCTGGGTGTTGGCGTCGAGCGGCGAGATCCGCGGGACGTTGATGATGCTCGCCACCTGCTGAGCGGCGCCTCGCTGGCCGGGCGCGTACTGGACGGTGGTGGCGGTGCGCGCCTGGTCGGCGGCGTTGGTCACCTGGCCGCGCTTGAAGCCCCCGCGCTCCGCCTGATCGGCGACCTTGGAGGCGAGGCCGGGCGTGGTGGTCCCGTTGAGCACGGAGACGGTCACGCTGCCCCGGGCCAGCGGAGTGGCGGGCGCGGCGGCGCCCGCGCTGGAGCCCACGGTGACCGGCGCGCTGGAGGGAGTCGAGCTCCCGCCGCCGCCCAGCTGGGTGACGGCGATGATCGCGATCGCGATCACGCCGACCACCGCCGCGGCGATCAGGATCGCGCGGTTGCCGCCGAGGCCGCCGCGGCGGGGGGCGGCGGGGCCGGGAGGCCGCCGCTCGGAGCCCTGGCCAGCCGGGGCCGAGGCGGTGTTGCGGC
>VAXS01000286.1 GCA_005883255.1 Actinomycetota bacterium
CGGTCTTGGCGACCAGGACGATGTAGTCGGCCCGGTGGCCGTTGGTGATGTACGTCTTGGAGCCGTTGATGACCCAGTCGTCCCCGTCGCGGACCGCCCGGGTCTTGATCCCGGCCACGTCCGAGCCCGCGTCGGGCTCGGTGATCCCCAGGCAGGAGATCTTCTCGCCCCGGATCGAGGGCACCAGGTAGCGCTGCTTCTGCTCCTCGGTCCCGAAGGCCAGGATCGGGGGCGTGGCCATGTCCGTGTGCACCGCCACCCCCATCGCCACGCCGCCGGAGTTGCACCGGGTCATCTCCTCGGCGAGCACGATGCTGCAGTAGTAGTCGCCGCCCTGACCGCCGTACTCCTCGGGGAAGGTCAGCCCCAAGAAGCCGAGCTCGCCCAGGCGCCGGAAGACCCAGTCCGGGAAGGTGGTCTCCTCCCACTCGGCGGCGTGCGGGGCGAGCTCCCGGGTCACGAAGCTGCCGATCGACTCGCGCAGCTGGTGGTGCTCGTCCGTGAAGATGAAGTGCTTGCGCTGGGCGCCGTGGTCGGGCTTGCGGACGTCGGTCTCGGCGGTGGCCATCGAATGGGTCTCCTCGGGTCGGTCGCTGCTGCCAGAGTAAACAGTAGAACTTCCTACTATCCACTGCGTCGGCGCACGGGAGAGTAGCCGCGGGCGCGGATAGGGTTCGTCCTCATGGCCTACGAGACCCTGCGCTACGACGTGGCCGACGGGGTGGCCACGATCGCGCTGGACCAGCCGGACACGCGCAATGCGCTCTCCGACCAGCTGCTGGGCGAGCTGATCGCCGCCTTCGAGGCCGCCCGCGACGACGACGCCGTCCGCTGCGTGGTCCTCACGTCCTCGCACGAGCGCGTGTTCTCCGCGGGCGCCAACCTCGGGGGGTTCGCCGCCGACGTCCCCCTGGTGCACAAGCACTTCGGCACCGCGCGCTTCCCCCGGCTCTTTCGCCTGATCGGCGAGCTGGGCAAGCCCACGATCTGCGCCGCCAACGGCCACGTCCTGGCGGGAGCGCTGGGGATCGCGCTGGCCTGCGACCTGGTGGTGGCCAGGGAGGGAGCGGAGTTCGGCACGCCCGAGATCGGGGTCGGCGCCTTCCCGTTCATGATCATGGCGCTGATCTACCGCAACGTCCCGCGCAAGAAGACGAACGAGCTCCTGCTGCTGGGCGAGCGGATCGACGCCCGCGAGGCCGAGCGGATCGGCCTGGTCAACCGGGTGGCGAGCGCGGAGGAGTTCGACGCCGTGGTGGCCGACTGGGCGCAGAAGCTGGCGGCGAAGTCGCCAGTGATCATGCGGCTCGGCAAGGACGCGATGTTCCGCCAGATGGACATGGACTTCGCCGACGCGCTCGACTACCTGCGCGCCAAGCTGTCGCTGGCGCTCTCCACCGAGGACATCGTGGAGGGCGTGACCGCGTTCTTCGAGAAGCGGGAGCCCCAGTGGAAGGGGCGCTGACGGCCCAGCGCGCGGTTCGAGTAGTGAGCCTGCGCTGCCGCACCTCCGACCGCGGCCCCAACAGCCTGGCCGGCGTCGACGCGCTGGCGCCCGTGGTCGCCGGGCAGTGCACGATCGCCCTGACCACGCTGGCCGCCGTCGCCCGGCACCGTCCCGACGCCCGCGTCCTGTGGCTCGACGCCCACGGCGACTTCAACACGCCCGCGACCACCCCCAGCGACTTCCTGGGCGGGATGGCGCTGGCCGGCGCCTGCGGGCGCTGGGACCCGGGGCTGGACGCCGGGCCCTCGCTCCCGACGGACCGGCTGGTCATGTGCGGGGTCCGCGACCTCGACGCGCAGGAGCGCGAGGCGCTGGAGCGCAGCCCCGCGACGGTCATCGGCGCGGCGCTGGAGACGCTGGTCTACCTGCAGAACGCGCTCGACGGCAGCCCGACGTACGTGCACCTCGACCTGGACGTCCTCGACCCCGCGGCGATGCCGGCCGAGCACCCGGCGGACGGCGGCCTGTCGCCGGAGAAGCTCTACGACCTATTGGACGCCGTGGCCGACAGCTGCGAGCTCGTCGGCCTCGAGATCGCCTGCCTGGAGGACCCGGCCCTGGCCGATGCCGTGGCCGGGCTGGTCGCGCCGCTGCTTGACGCGCCGGCCCAGGACCGGACAATGTAGAAAGTAGGACTTCCCACTTCCCACGCGCACGCGCATGTCCACCACCGAGAACCCGCCGCCCCGCGCCGCCGCCGACACCCTGGTCGCGCGCCCGTCGCTGCGCTCGCTGGCCGAGGACCTCCGTGAGCGCCGCGAGCGGGCCAAGCTGGGCGGCGGCCCCGAACGGATCGAGCGCCAGCACCAGCAGGACAAGCTCACCGCGCGCGAGCGGCTGGCGCTGCTGATCGACGAGGGCACGTTCGTGGAGCTGGGAATCCACGGCCGCCCGCACTTCTCGCAGCGGGCGATGGAGGGCAAGGACGCGCCGGCGGACGGCGTGGTCACCGGCTACGGCAAGGTGGACGGACGGCTGG
>VAXS01000217.1 GCA_005883255.1 Actinomycetota bacterium
CGCGACTGGGTCACGGCCGCCGGGTGGGCGAGCCTGGCGCTGGTGGCCAGCCTCACGTGGGAGATGCCCTGGTACGTGCTGTGGGCGCTTCCGTTCGCCGCCCTCGGGACCAGCCTCCGGCTGCGCCGGGCCACGCTGTGGATGGGCGCCTTCCTGCTGATCAGCCTCGCCCCGCTCACCGGCTACGTGCTCGACGTCTCCCACCTCGACCCCGGCGCCACCGGGGCCGGCAAGCAACAGATCGACGCCATCCACCGTTACATCCGCTGAGGGAGCTCCAGCAGCGCGCCCAGGATCGCCAGCGCCACCTCCGCGCGCTCGCGCAGCGTCGGCGCCAGCACGAACTCCTGGGGCGCGTGCGCCCCGCCCCCGCGGGGCCCGAGGCCGTCGATGGTCACGGGCACGTGGACGGCGACGTGGCTGGCGTCGCTGGCGCCGCCCCGCTCCACCGGCACGATCGGCCGGCCCAGGGCGGCGCTCGCCCGCTCCAGCAGCTCGCCGGTGGCCGCCCGGCTGTCCATCCCCGGCCAGCGGCGGACGAAGCCCGTCGCCAGCCGGGCGCCGCCCACTTCGTCGGGCACCGCGTCGGCCACTGCGTCGAACGCGGCCTCGCGGTCGGCCCGCAGGTCGCAGTAGAGCTCGCCGCCGGCGGGGACGACGTTGAACGCCTCGCCGCTGCGCAGCACCGTGGGGACGGCCGTCAGGCGCTCGGGCCCACCGGGGTCGTGGCAGGCCGCCACCGCCCGGGCCGCCTCGGCCAGCGCCAACAGGGCGTTGCGCCCCCGGTCCGGCGCGGAGCCCGAGTGGGCGGAGGCGCCGGTCGCGCTCACGCGCAGGGTGCCCGCCGCCTTGCGGCGCACGACCACGCCCTCCTCGTCGCCCGGCCCGCGCTGCCCCGCCTCGAAGCACAGGCAGGCGTCCCACCCCGCGAAGCGCTCGGCGTGCGCGAAGGGCGCCGTGCGCCACTCCTCGTCGCACACCAGCAGCAGCGCCGCCTCGGCGAAGGCCGCGCCGGCGGTCCGCGCCAGGAACGCGAACGCCCCCAGCCCCAGCACGACACCGCCCTTCATGTCCACCGCGCCGGAACCCACCAGCCGGTCGCCCACCCGCCGCAGCGGACGGTGCTCGTCGTGGCCGACGACCGTGTCCACGTGCCCGAGCAGCAGGAGTCGCCGCCGGCCGGTCCCCGAGAGCGTGGCCAGCAGGTCGGGCGCGTGCCCGGGCGACGAGCACTCCAGCCGCTCGATCCGGGCGGAGTCGGGCAGGAGGGCCGCGCACAGGGCCAGCGCCTCCTCCGCCCCGTGCCGGTCGCCCGACGGCGAGGAGACCGCGACCAGGGCCTCGAGCTCGCGCTCGGCGTGCCGGGCCAGCGCCTCCGCGGCGGGCCCGATCCAGTCGGCGCTCACTCCTCCGCACCGCCCCGCGCCGCTCGGACGACGCTCGATCGAACGTCGTAAAGGTGGAGTACACCCATCAGCGCCCGGGGCGAGTCGTTCGACTCGCCCCGTTCGCGTCCGCGGCCTCGTTCCACAGCCAAAACACGGGCCGACCACGCTCGTAGCCCAGCACCGAAAGCGTGGCGGTCGAGAGAGCAAAGCGTCCGCCGTCCGCAGGCGCCAGCTCCAGCCACCGGGCAGCCAGGACGCGCAGGCAGTGGCCGTGACCGAAGAGGGCGACGTCGCCGCTGGAGGAGCGGATCTCGGCGATCACCCGATCCACCCGAGCGCCTACCGCGCCCGCGTCCTCACCCCCCGGACACCCATCCGCGAACAGGTACCACTCCGGACGCCCGGCCCGGATCTCGGCCGTCGTCTTCCCCTCGTACTCCCCGTAGTCCCACTCCCGCAGGTCGTCGCGCGGCTGCACACGATCCCCCAGCCCGGCCAGCCGGCACGTGTCCAGCGCCCGCGACAGCGGGCTCGACAGCACCAGCGCGAAGCGCCGTCCCGCCAGCCGCCCCCGCAACGCCTCCGCCTGCCGCCGCCCCTCCGCGGTGAGCGGAAGATCGGTCACCCCCGTGTGCCGCCCGCTCCGGCTCCACTCCGTCTCGCCGTGCCGGACGAGCACGACCTCGGCGGCGGCCACCGCTCAGGCGTCGGTGGCGTCGTAGGCGCCCTCGGCCACGAGGTCGCGCACGCGCTCGTCGTCGACGCCGAGGTCGCCGTGCTGGTCGTCCATGTGCCGGCGCACCTCGACCACGAGCTCCTCGTCGTCGGAGGCCGAGATGAGCTCCCCGCACACGTTGCACTCCACCACTCGCATGGTCTCTCCCTCCGTATCCTCGTCAACTCGCGGCGGCGTGGACCGCCGCCGCCGACTCCTGGGCCGCGAGCAGCGCCGCGCCGTACACGCCGGCCCGGACCCCGTGGCGCGCCAGCCGGATCGTCGTGTGCTCGCCCACGCCCGGCAGGACGTATCCGCGCGCCACCGCCCGCGCGGGCTCCAGGAGCAGGTCACCGGCGCTCGACATCCCGCCGCCCACCACTACCTCCTCGGGGTCGAAGACGTTGATCAGCGAGGCGATCCCGATGCCCAGCCGCTCCCCCACGAGCCGCACCAGCCCGATCGCCTCCTCGTCGCCCGCGTGCGCCGCCTCCACCACGTCCACCCCGGTGACGTGGGCGCGCCGGGCCAGCGCGCTCGCCAGCGCGCCGTCCGAGCGCGCGCGCGCGGCGGCGTCGCCCAGGTGGTCGAGCGCGGTCCCCGCCGCCAGCGCCTCCAGCGAGCCGGGCTGCGGGAAGCGCGCCGCCGGCGCGGGCGCGCCGCGCTGGAGGTCCAGCCCGATCAGGATGTGGCCCAGCTCGGCGCCCGCCCCGGTGAGCCCGCGATAGACCCGCCCGTCCAGGATCAGTCCCCCGCCCACCCCGGTGCCCACCGTCAGCATCACCAGGTGACGGGTCACCAGCCGCTCGCCGTCGTGGGCCTCGGCCAGCGCGGCCACGTTGGCGTCGTTGTCCACGAACACCGCGATCCCCAGCCGCTCGCCGAGCAGGTTGCGCAGCGGCACCCCGTGCAGCGGGACGTTGACGCCCGACTTGGCGGTGCCGGTGGCGAACTCGATCGCCGCCGGGACCCCGATGCCCGCGGCCTGCGTCCGATCGGTGCGGGCGTTCTCGACGGCGCCCGCCAGCTGGTCGACCAGCTCCTGGCTGGACCCCTTGCGGGTGGGCATCACCACCGAGTCCGACAGCTGCCCCTCGTCGAGCGTGGCCACCGCCACCTTCGTGCCCCCCACGTCGACGCCGACGAAGTGGCCGGGCAGCGTCACGCCGCCCCCTCCAGTCGCTCGGCCGCCGGCGGGTCGAGCAGGACGGTGAGCGAGCCTGACGCCGGCGAGACCAGGCTGGCCGGGACGTCCGGGTCGGGGGCCTCGCCGAAGGCGCGGGCCACCGCCTCGGCCTTCGCCGCGCCGAGGCCACGTGGCCGTCGCCCCCCAGCCCCAGCAGCACCAGGTCCAGCGTCGGGACCTCGTCCCCGAACGCCTCCCGCAGCTGCTCCTCGTAGTCGTCGGCGCCCGCCGCCGGGCCCAGCTCGCCCTTCATGCGGTGGGCCACCGGCGGGCCCTCCTCCAGGGCGTCCAGCAGGGCCGCCTTCACCAGCGCGTAGTTGGAGCGCTCGTCGTCGGGCGGGACGCAGCGCTCGTCGCTCCACCACAGCGTGGTCGCCGACCAGTTGAGTCGCATGTCCGCCACACGCCGGTAGGCGCCCCGCGGAGTGGAGCCGCCGGTCACCGCGATGTGGTGGCCCGCGGCGGCGTGGCGGGCCAGGACCACGGCGGCCTCCGCGCCGGGATCGTCGTGCACCTGCACGTCCGCCCGCGGGCTCACGCCACCATCGCCGCGGCCGCGTCCAGCGCGGGCCGGTAGGTCGGGTCGCGCAGCAGGGCCTGGCGCACGCCCTCGCCCAGGATCCCGGTCTCGCCCCGCGAGGCGCCCAGCACCGTCCAGCGCCACTCGCGTCCCTTGGGGTCCACCCGCCGGGCGCTCAGCCCGCCGGGTCCCCGGTCCAACGAGATCGACATCCCGGACGCCGTCTCGATCGTCACCCCGGCCAGCCCGGGCACGTGCTGCTGCTCGTTCGGCTCCAGCCGCACGGCCACCGCCCCGTGGCGCGCACGCAGCCGTCCCTCGTGGTGGTCGCGGACGTATGTCAGCGCGTCGGCCCGCCAGCCCAGCCGCGAGGCCAGCCACCCGCAGAACAGGGCGGCGGACGACAGCGACTCGGGCCGGTGGCGGACGGTGACCCCGCTGATCCGCCGCAGCTCGCCCCGCCACTGGGGCGGGTCGAACGTGGCGCACACGCGCTCGCGCCAGGGCGTGGAGCGCAGCCAGGCCAGGTCCACGATGTAGACGCGCTGCGCCAGCTGCTCCACCCGCCCCAGGGCGGCGCGCACGTCCAGCTCCTCGACCGAGTCCAGCAGGACCACGTGCGAGAGCCGCAGCAGCGAGTCCACGGCCTCGTCGTGGCCGTGCGGGGACCACACCATCGTGATCAAGCCCTGGACCAGGATCGGGTCCACGACCGTGTCCAGCGCCCGGAGGTGCTGGGGACCGATCCGCAGCTCGGCGCCCTCGTGCATCACCGCCGGCGCGCCCGGCGCCGGGTCGTCGGCGTACTCCATCGACACCCGGGCGTCCATCGTGGTGCGTCCGGGCTCGACGGTGCAGAGGATCGTGCGCGAGGCGTGGTAGCGGCCCACGCGCTCCAGCCGGTTGGCGATCTCCCCGCGCCACTCGCGGTCCACCACCACCACCAGGTTGAGCACCCGCGCCGGCGCGTAGGCCGCGTCGGCGGCGTGTCGCTCGAACAGCAGGCGCCGGAACGCCTCCTCCACCGCCGAGGGGGTCGTGTCCTGCTCGCTCCAGACGTCCTCGGGCATGACCCGGGCTCAGAGGGGCCGCCACTGCGCGGCGTCTCGCAGCAGCGCGTTGGCCTCCTCGGGTCCCTGCGATCCCGCCGGGTACTGGGGCACCGGATCGTCGGTCTCCTGCCAGTACTGGAGGACCGGGTCCACCACCCGCCACAGCGCGTCGACCTCGTCGTTGCGGGTGAACAGCGTGGCGTCGCCGCGCATCGCGTCCAGGATCAGCCGCTCGTAGGCCTCGGGCGAGGCCGACAGGAACGACGTCCCGTAGTGGAACTCCATGTTCACCGGGCGGATCCGCATCCGCGCGCCGGGGATCTTGGCGCTCAGCGACACCGTCACGCCCTCGTCGGGCTGGACCATGAGCACCAGCTCGTTGGGCTGCACGCCCAGCGAGCCCTGCGCCTGGAAGGCCAGGTACGGCACCGGCTTGAGCTGGATCGCGATCTCGGTGACCTTGCGGGCCAGCCGCTTGCCGGTGCGCAGGTAGAAGGGGACGCCCGCCCAGCGCCAGTTCGAGACCTCGAGGCGCAGCGCGGCGTAGGTCTCGGTCTTGGAGTCCTCGCGCACCCCCTTCTCCTCGAGATAGCCCGGGACCGGCTCGCCGCCCACCACCCCCGACGCGTACTGCCCGCGCACCGCCGTCTTCGGCACGTCCTCCACGCGCGGCGGCTGGATCGACTCGATCACCTTGACCTTCTCGTCGCGGACCTTGTCGGCGGGGAATCCCGCCGGCGGCTCCATGCCCACGTTGGCCAGCAGCTCCAGCATGTGGTTCTGGATCAGGTCGCGCAGCGCGCCCGCCTGGTCGTAGTAGCCCGCCCGCGTGCCGATCCCGATGTCCTCGGCCGCGGTGATCTGGACGTGGTCGATCGTGTTGCGGTTCCAGATCGGCTCGAACATCGTGTTGGCGAACCGGAAGGCCATGATGTTCTGGACCGTCTCCTTGCCCAGGTAGTGGTCGATGCGGAAGACCTGGGACTCGTCGAACACCTCGAGCACCCGGCGGTTGAGCTCGCGGGCCGACGCCAGGTCGCGCCCGAACGGCTTCTCGATCACCACCCGGGTCTCGGCGTGCTCGCAGTGCTGCAGCCTGGCCGTCCCCAGCTTCTCCACGATCACCGGGAAGAACTCCGGGGCCGTGGAGAGGTAGAAGATCCGGTTGAAGACGATCCCGGCCTCCTGGTCGTACTCGTCCAGCGCGGACGCCACCTTCGCGTAGGCCGCGTCGTCGTCGAACAGTCCCGGGATGTACTTGGCGTTCTCCAGCAGCTTCTCGAGCACGTCGGGGTCGGGCGGCGTGCGCGAGAACTTCTGGATCGCCTCGCGCATGTCGGCGCGGTAGTCCTCGTGCGCCTTCTCGGAGCGCGAGACGCCGATCAGGTTGAAGCGCTCGGGGAGGGAGCCGTCGTGGGCCAGGTTGTAGAGGGCGGGCACCAGCTTGCGGTGCGAGAGGTCGCCGGTGGCCCCGAAGATCACCAGCGACGTCGGGTGGACCGGCAGCCGCTCCAGTCCCTCGGTGAGCGGGTTGGGCTGCTCGGCGACGGCGGTGGCCACCGCTCACGCCTCCTTGACGGGGTGGCCCCTCGCCGGAGTCCTCCACCCAGCCCTCGATGTGCTCGAGGTCGTTGCCCTCCTCCTCGAAGGCGCGCGCGGCCAGCTCGCACAGCCAGGAGCGGATCACCGAGCCCTGCATCCACAGGTGGGCGATCTTGGCGTTGTCGAGCTCATACTCGGAGTGGTGGAAGAGGTCGAACCCCTCCGCGTAGGCCTGCATGATCCCGTACTCGATCCCGTTGTGGACCATCTTCACGTAGTGGCCCGCCCCGGCCGGGCCGAAGTGCCCCCAGCCCGGTCCGTGCTCCTTGGTGGGCGGCGGGGCGAGCACGTCGAGGATGGGCGCCAGGCGCTCCACAGGCTCGTCGGCGCCCCCGACCATCATGCAGTAGCCGATCCGCAGGCCCCACACGCCTCCGCTGGTGCCCACGTCGACGTAGTGTATGCCCTTCTCGGAGAGCGCCGCCGCCCGGCGCTTGTCGTCGGTCCAGCGGGTGTTGCCGCCGTCGACCACGCAGTCGCCCTCCGAGAACAGGTCGGCCAGCGCCGAGACCGTCTTCTCGGTGGGATCGCCGGCCGGGACCATCAGCCAGACGGTCCGGGGCGCGTCGAGCTTGGAGACCAGGTCCTCCAGGGAGGACGCGCCGCTGGCGCCATGGCCCTCCGCCGCCTGGACCGCCTCCTCGTGGAAGTCGAACGCGACGACCTGGTGCTCCGAGTCGCGGTGGATGCGATGGACCATGTTGCCGCCCATCTTCCCGAGCCCGACGAAGCCGATCTGCATCTCAGTGGTCCCTCCGGTCCGTCCGTTGGTGCTTGGCCGCGCGAAAACCGAGCCTGACTAGGACGCAGGGAGGGTGCAATGGATGATCCATTGCCCCGACCGAGGACGCCGGCAGGCGATGCGTTTGCAGCCGGCCAAGTGCCGGCGGGTGGGCCGGAGGAACCACTACAACAGCCCCCTGATCCGTTCCGTCAGGTTGGCCAGCGCCTCCACCCGATCGCCTTCGAGGCGCACGCGCTCGGCCGGCAGGCCGTGGTCGCGCAGCGTCCGCAGGTCGCCGATCGCGGCCGCGTTCTTGAGCGTGCCGAACGAGTAGCCCTCGCCCGGGATGTCCACGTCCTCGCCGGAGTCGTGGACGAGCTGGAGGAAGATCCCGGTCTTGGGCCCGCCCTTGTGCATCTGCCCGGTGGAGTGCTGGAAGCGCGGGCCGTACCCGAACGTGGTCGTCGCCCGCCTGCGCTCGCGGATCAGCGCGCGCAGTTGCGAGATCTCCTCGTCGAAGCGCGCGGCCGGCTGGACGTAGCCCAGTATGGCCACGTAGCGCGGGGGCTCGGCGCCGCCCAGCAGCGCCCGCAGGGCGTCGTCCCCGGCGTCCTCGACCTCGGGCAGCTTCCCCGCCGAGCGGTATTCGTCGAGGACCTTGTCGGTGTTGTCCTTGGCCTCCTGCACGTTGGGCTGGTCGAACGGATTGACCCCCAGGACCCACCCGGCCACCGCGACCGCGAACTCGGCGAAGAAGAACACCCGCCCCAGGTCGGTGGGGCCGTGCACCGAGAGCGTCACCGTGGGATGCCCGGCGTCGGCCAGGGCCTGCACCCCGGCGTCGTGCTCGGCGTCGGGCTGGTCGGCGTTGCGCAGGTGCACGAACACCCGGTCCTCGCCGTAGGCGTCCGGCTCCGCCAGCGGCTCGTCGGCCACCGGCAGGATGCCCTTGCCCTCCTTGCCCAGGCTCTCGGCCACCAGCTGCTCGACCCACAGGCCGAAGCTGGACAGCGGCGCGTCGACCACGAACGTGAGCTTGTCGCGGCCCTGCAGCGCCAGCTCGCCCGCCACCAGCCCCAGCCACAGGCCGGAGTTGCTGGAGCTCGACTCATACGAGGTGCAGCTCTGCTCGGCCACCTGGGCGCGGTGCAGCAGCGCCTCGATGGCCACGCCCATCAGGGCCGCGGGCACCAGGCCGAAGTACGAGAGCACCGAGTAGCGACCGCCGATGTTGGGGTCGTTCTCGAACACCCGGCGAAAGCCGTTCTCGTGCGCGAGCTTCACCAGCGGGCTGCCGGGGTCGGTGATCGCCACGAACCGCTGGCCGTCGCGCCCCGTCCGCTCGAAGAAGTAGCGGAAGTGCGACAGCGTCTCGATCGTCCCGCCCGACTTCGAGGAGACCAGGAACAGCGTCTTTTCCAGGTCCAGCGAGTGCTCCAGCTCCAGCACGGCGCCCGGGTCGGTGGAGTCCAGCACGTGCAGGCGCATCGCCCCCTCGATGTCGCCGAAGGTGCGGCGGATCACCTCGGGGCCCAGGCTCGAGCCCCCCATGCCCAGCAGCGTCACGTCGGTGAAGCCCTGCTCCTGGCACTCGCGCGCGAAGGCGTGCAGGTCGGCCGCCTGCTCGAGCATGGGCTCGGAGATCGTCAGCCACCCGAGGCGGTCTGCGATCTCGGGCTGGCCCTCCTGGCCCCACAGCGTCACGTCCTTGCGCCACACGCGCTGGGCCACGTTGTCGCCGGTCGCGCGCTTCACCCGCTCGGCGATCGGCCCCTCCAGCGCCTCCGGGATGCTGGCGCGGATGGTGGGCGGGCGGTTGGTGAGCACGGCCTCCCGGCGGTCCTCGATCCCCCGCAGGAGCGCGTGCATCGAGTCCTCGAAGGCCGCGATGCCGTCGCGCAGGAGCTTGGCGGTGACGTCGTCGAGGTCGATCCCGGCCTGGGCCAGGCGCTCGAGGTCCTCGGTCGGGTCGAGCTCGGCGGTGTTGCCCCTCACCTCCGAGCGCTCGGCCACCGCCAGCAGCGTGGGCAGGGGCATGGTGTTGACGGTCCGCGGGGCGACCAGCTCGTCCACGTACTTGGTCTCGGAGTAGGCCGGGTTCTTGGTGCCGGTCGAGGCCCAGAGCGGGCGCTGGACGTGGGCTCCCGCCTCGCGCAGCCGCGCGAAGCGCTCGCCGTCGAAGATCTCCTTGAACCGCCGGTAGGCGGCGCGCGCGTTGGCCACGGCGGCCGTGCCCATCAGGTCGGTGCGCCCCAGCTTCTC
>VAXS01000218.1 GCA_005883255.1 Actinomycetota bacterium
AGGGCGGACCGGCCAGTGGGCGCGCGCCCAGGGCCAGCGCGGTGCGGCGCTCGAGCTCGTCGAGGTCGGGAAGCGGGCCCCAGTCCGCCACCCGCCCGCCCACGATCCAGAAGGAGTCGAGGTCGTCCTCGCCCGCCACCACCAGCCGCGGGCGCGCGTGGGTGGCCCGCAGGTCGCCGCCCAGCCGCTCGAGCAGCGCCGCCAGCCGGTCGCGCCGCCGGCGCAGCGTGGCGGCGCGCTCGAAGCGCAGGTCGGCGGCGGCCGCGCGCATGTCCTCCTCCAGGTGGGCCAGCAGCGCGTCGCGGGCGTCGGCGTCGCCGCCGAACGGCGCCAGCGCGGCATCCAGCCGGCGGCGGTAGAGGTTCGGGTCGAGGTCCTGGAGACAGGGCGACAGGCACCGCCCCATCTGACCGTAGGCGGACGGGTGGTCGCGCTTCGGCAGGCGGCGCCCGCAGTGGCGCAGCGCGAACAGCGACGTCAGGTGGTCGACCAGCTCGCGGGCCGAGGCCTGCCCGCGCAGCGGCCCGACGTTGATCGCCTGGCCCGGCGCCGGCTCGGCCGCGACCTCCAGGATCGGGTAGGCGATGTCGAGCCGGCAGCGCAGGTACACGTAGGCGTCCACGCGCCGCAGCTGCACGTTGCCAGGCGGGCGCAGCTCCTTGATGAGCCGGTTCTCCAGCACCAGCGCTCCCAGCTCCGAGCCGGTGGCCCGGCCGTCGACCAGCGCGGCGTGCTCGGTCCATCCGGGCCGCTCGGCGCCGGGCGCGAAGTGCGCGCGCGCCCGGGTGCGAACGGTGACCGACTTGCCCACGTACAGCGGACGGCCGGCGGCATCGCGGAACGCGTACACGCCGGGTCCGCGCGGCAGCCCGGAGAAGTCCAGGCCCGGCGGCGGCCCGGCGGCCGGGCCCAGCCGGCCCGGCGGCCGGCGGCGCCGGCGCCGCCGGCGCGCGAACAGCGCCAGGGCGTCGGCCACCGTGGGCGCGTTCGCGCACAGCCGGGGGAACAGCGCGCAGAACACCCGGGCGCAGGTCTCGGCGTCGGGCAGCGCGCGATGGGCGGCCGGCACGTCGATGTCCAGCGAGGCCGCGAGCGCGCCCAGCCGACGCTGCCGGGCCAGCGGCGCGAAGCGGCGGGCCAGCGCCACCGTGCACAGCACGGGCGGCGACGGCCACGACATCCCGGCCCGGGCGAAGGCGCCCCGCAGCGCGCGCACGTCGAAGCTCGCGCTGTGCGCCACCAGCACCCGGCCGCGCAGGCGACCGGCGAGCTGGGGCAGCGCCCGTTCGGGCGGCGGCGCGGCGTCCACCATCTCCTGCGAGATCCCGGTCAGGCGCTGCACCGCCCGCGAGAGCGGCGCGCGCGCCGCCACCAGCGACGACCAGCGGTCGTGCAGCTCGCCGCCGCCCACCAGGACCGCGCCCACCTCGGTCACCTCGCAGTCCTCGCCCGGCGCGCCGTTGGTCTCCACGTCCACGCACAGGAACTCCGCCTCCGCCAGCGGGCGGGCGAGGAGCTCCTGTGTCGCGGCCTGCATGGCCACGGTCTACGCCCCGGCGCGGACGTGCTGCAGCGGCGGTTGCAGGACCTCACCCGGACGCCCGGCCGGGGAGTACCATCACAGCCGTCCCCTAGCGAAGGGAGCGCTCCATGACGACCGCCGCCCCGAGACGCGACGTCCCCGCGACGTTGGAGGAGGTGGCCGAGCGGACGCAGGAGGCCTGGGGGACATACCGGGAGACGCTCCGCGACCTGACCGGCCGGGACTACGACGACGCCGAGCATCGGGCGTGGGCGGTCCTGCAGCGCGATTTGCGCGACCTGGAGGAACGTCGGGCCGAGCTGGAGGCCGCTTCGCTGCTGCCGCGGTAGCCCGGCTCCGCGCGGGCGCCCGCGGTCGGTTAGGGTTCCCGGCCTGGGGCCCGGGCCCCACAGGAGGGGGATGCAGAACGTGCACAGGACAGCCGGCTCGCCGCTTCGCGGAGTCGCGTGCTTGCTCGCGGTGGGCGGCCTCCTGGTCGCCGGCTGCGGCGGTGGCGGCAACTACAAGAACGAGCCGCGCCCGCCGGCGCCGATCAACGTCAGCGCCTTCGTCTCCCCCACCCGCGTGTCGGTCTCGCCGGCCCGGTTCGGCGCGGGACCGATCGTCGTGATCGTGGCCAACCAGAGCAACACGTCGCAGGAGGTCACGTTCCAGAACGACGGCGCCGGGAGCGGCAGGTCCGCGGCCGTCCGCCAGTCGACCCTCATCTCCCCCGGGGCGACCGGGACGCTGAAGCTCGACGTCCAGCGCGGCGCCTATCTGGTCAAGACCGGGGACGGCTCGATCAAGCCCGCGTCGGTCACCGTGGGCGCCCAGCGCCGCAGCGCCCAGAACCAGCTCCTGCAGCCGTAGCCGGCGGCCCCCGGGCGACTCGGGCCGACCGGCTTGACCGAGCCGTAGACGTTCGCAATACTTGCGTTCGTGCAAGCAACTGCTGCGAAGACGCAAGCATCTGCGAAGTCGCTGGGTCGCGACCTGTTCGCGGTCATGACCCAGCTCATGCGGACCACCACGCCGGACCTGTTCCGCACGCTGGGTGAGCTCGACCTCTCGCTCACCCAGGTCAAGCTGCTCCACGCGCTCGAGGACTCGGAGCGCGAGCTCTCGCTGAAGGACCTGTCCGAGGCGCTCTCGCTCTCCCTCCCCGCCGCCTCCCGGGCGATCGAGGTGCTGCACCATCACGGGTACGTCAACCGCCGCGAGGACGAGCACGACCGGCGCATGAAGCGCGTGACGATCACGCGCGCCGGCGGCGCGGTGGTCCAGCGCTTCAACCAGACGCGGCTGGCCCGGCTCGAGGAGCTGGCGGCCACGATGACGCCGGCCGAGCAGCGCCGCCTGGCCGCGGCGCTCGCCCCACTGCTGGCGCGGCCCGAGATCGCCGAGGCCCGACCCCGATGACCGAGCGGCTGCTGGCCGGGGCGCAGCGCCTGCGACTGCGTGAGGACAACCGCCGCTGGTGGACGCTCGTGGCGATGTGCTTCGCGCTGTTCATGATCATGCTCGACAACACGGTCGTGAACGTGGCGCTGCCGTCCATCCAGCGCGAGCTGCACGCCAACCTCTCGGCGCTGGAGTGGACGATCAACGCCTACACGCTGAGCTTCGCCGTGCTGCTGGTCACCGGCGGCCGCCTGGGCGACATCTTCGGCCGCCGCCGCGCGTTCCTGGTCGGCGTGGTGGTGTTCGCGCTCTCCAGCGCGGCCATCGGGCTGGCGCCCACCGACAACGCCCTGGTGGCGGGACGGGCGATCCAGGGCATCGGGGCCGCGCTGATGATGCCGGCCACGCTCTCGATCATCACCAACGCCTTCCCCCCGCACGAGCGGGGCAAGGCGATCGGCACCTGGGCCGGGGTGTCGGCGCTGGCGCTGGCCATCGGGCCGGTCCTGGGCGGACTGCTCACCGAGTCGGTGAGCTGGCGCGCGATCTTCTTCCTCAACCTCCCGGTGGCCGCCGGCGCGGTGGCCGTCACGCTGTTCGCGGCGCACGAGTCGCGCGACGACACCGTGGCCCGCCGCATCGACATCCCGGGCATCGCGGCGCTGACCATCGGGCTGACCGGCCTGGTCCTGGGGCTGGTGGAGTCCAACCGCTGGGGCTGGGGCTCGGGACGGATCATCGGCCTGTTCGCGCTGGCCGCCGTCGCGCTGGTCGCGTTCGTGGCGATCGAGCTGCGGGTGCGCAACCCGATGGTCGACTTCTCGTTCTTCCGCTCGCGCTCGTTCCTGGGCACCAACCTGGTGGCCTTCGTCGTGTCGTTCGCGATGCTGGCGATGTTCTTCTTCATGGCCCTGTACCTGCAGAACATCCTGGGCTACTCCCCGCTGCAGGCCGGCCTGCGCTTCCTGCCGTCCACGCTGTGCGTGATGGCGGTGGGCCCGATCGCCGGGCGACTCACGGACCGCCTGGGCCCGCGCAACCTCATCGTGGGCGGGCTGGTGCTGGTGGCCGGGTCGCTGCTGTGGCAGTCCCGGCTCGGCGTGCACACCGGC
The DNA here is from genome assembly GCA_005883255.1 of Actinomycetota bacterium. GTDB lineage: Bacteria > Actinomycetota > Thermoleophilia > Solirubrobacterales > Solirubrobacteraceae > AC-38. The sequence continues at coordinate 4,039 of VAXS01000218.1, forward strand.
TACGGGCTGCTCCTCCCGGGCTTCGTCGGAATGGGGATCGGGATCGCGCTCGTGATGTCGCCCATGAGCACGGCCGCGATGAACGCCGTGCACGTGAGCAAGGCGGGCGTGGCCTCCGGCGTGCTCTCGATGTCGCGCATGGTGGGCGGCACGTTCGGGGTCGCCGCCATGGGCGCGCTGGTCGCCGGCCTGGGTCGGTCGAAGCTCCAGACGCTGCTGCCCGCCCTGCCCGCCGCCCGGCGCAACTCGCTGGTCGACGCGCTGGGCGGCGGGGCCGCGT
>VAXS01000219.1 GCA_005883255.1 Actinomycetota bacterium
GCGGTGGTGGAGCTCGGAGTCCTGCACGTGGCCGACGCCCTGCCCGCCGCCACCGTGGAGATCTGGCGCCGCCGGGCCCCGGGCATGCCGCCGGTGCTGGTGGCCCGCGGCCAGCCGCCCGGCGGCGGGCGCCCGGAGCCGTCGGAAGCCGACGGCGACGGCGCCACGCCCGATCCGGCCCAGGTGCAGGAGGTGCTGCGCTCCAACCGCCCGATCGCGTCCAACAGCGCGGGCGCCGGTCAGATGCTGGTCCCGATCTCCCACGCCGGCCAACCGAGTGGCGTCCTGTGCACTTCCTCCACGCAGCCCGACGCCACGTCGCTGGAGCGCCGCCGGCTGGCGCTGGCCATGGCCGGGCAGATCGGATGGGGGCTGGCGGCGGTGGAGGCGCTGCGCGAGGCGGGCCCGGTGGCCGCCCGGCGGGTGGTCCCGGCCGCGGCGCGGGGAGCGGCCACCGAGCACGTGGCCGACCTGGCCGTCTCTGTGGGCCGGCGCCTGGGCCTCTCCGACACCGAGTCCACGACGCTGCGGCGCGCCGCCGAGGTCCACGACCTGGGGCTGATCGGCGTCCCCGCCGGCTTGCTGCTGCGGCCCGCGCGCCTGTCCCGCGAGGAGGCGCGCATCCTGCACGAGCACCCGCTGATCGCCGAGCGCCTGCTGCGCGCCGTGCCCGGCCTGCGCGACGCCGCCCGTGTGCTGCGCCACGTCCACGAGCGCTACGACGGCACCGGCTATCCGGACCGACTGGCCGGCGAGCGCATCCCGCTGGCCTCGCGCATCCTCCACGCCGCGATCACGTTCGAGGCGATGGTCTCGCCCCGTCCCTACCGGGACCCGGTGGCCGTGGACCTCGCCCGGGCGGAGCTGCGGCGAGTGGCCGGCGCGCAGCTCGATCCCGACGTGGTGGTGGCGCTGGAGGACGTGCTGGAGAGCGCCCCGCCGGCGTGGGCCCGCGGCGCCGGCGACCGCAAGCAGCCGTTCAGGAGTGGATCCGGCTTGCCCGGGTAGGCGGGCTCGCGTACCCTGCCGGCGAGGAGCATGCGGACCAAGCGCTGCGGCATCGAGGATCTGCGCCGCGCGATCGACTGCCTTCCGGTCGAGACCCGCCTGGCGATGCTGCACGGCGTGCGCTCCAACCCGATCATCGTCGGCGCCTACACCGATCGCACCGGCGGCGTGTGCCCGATGCTGGCCGCGCACCGCTGCGGCGGGCGCACCAGCCTGATCTCGTTCGCCCACGCCTGGGACCGCTTCGCCCGGGCCAAGCGCGCCCGCCGGGCCACCGAGCGCGAGCTGCGAATCCTCACCGCCCACCTGGAGGCCAGCCTCCTGGCCGAGCAGCTCCCGGAGCTCGACCGCGCGATGGTGGAGCATCGCGAGTCGCTCGAGCGGGGGGCGGCCGACCAGGGGACGATCCGGCGCGCCGCGCCGGACGATCCCGAGCGCTCCGCCGAGCCGCGCGAGCACGACGGCTGGGCCTGGCTGCGACCGTTCCGCCGGCTGGACGAGTACCAGCGGGCGCTGGAGCTGGTCGAGGCCGAGCGCGACGCCCTGGCCGGCGCGGAGCCCGCCCGGACCCGCGAGCGCGCCGGCACCCCCGCCTAGAGCCCCGCCGCTACAGGACCTCGTCCGGGCGCTGGAACACGACCTCCGGCACCACGCAGGCCGGGGACAGGCGCAGCAGCGCACGCACGATCTCGCCGATGTCGGCGGGCCGGATCATCTCCTCCGGGCTCACCTGCTGCTTGACGAAGTCCGTCATCGCGGTGTCCACGAAGCCCGGGCACAGCGCGCACGACTTCACGCCCTGGGTTCCCAGCTCCTTGTTCATGGACTGGGTGAACCCCACCACCCCGAACTTGGTGGCGGAGTAGATCGAGAGCCAGGCCTGGCCGGTCTTGCCGGCGATCGACGCGGTGTTCACGACCAGCGCCTTGCGGTGCTCGGCGCCGGCCGCCCGCAGCAGGTCCACGCACTCGCGGTAGAAGAGGACGATCGAGCGCAGGTTGACGTCGAGCTGCATGTCCAGGCGCTTGGTCTCGGTCTCGCCGATGGGGGCGCCCACGCCCACCCCGGCGTTGTTGACCAGCACGTCCAGGCGCCCGAAGCGCTCGCGGTGGCGCTCGACCACAGCGCGGATCTCATCCTCGCTGGCCATGTTCGCCGCTACGGCCTCCACGTCGAACCCGGCGTCGCGCAGGCCGGCGGCCGCGGCCTCCAGCTTCTCGGCCCGCCGGGAGGCGATCGTCAGGCCGTGGCCCTCCTCGCCGAGCACGTGGGCGATGGCCAGGCCGATCCCGCTCGAAGCGCCCGTCACGATCGCCGCCCGCTCCGCCATGAAGCGGGTATCCAATCAGGTCGCGGTCCCTACAGTTTCCGGCGTGACCCCTCCTCCCCGCCAGACGGCGGCCGCGGTGCTGGCCGCCGCCGCGCTCGCGCTCGCCGGCTGCGGCGGCGGGGGCGAGGACAACGGCGCCTCGGCGCCTCCCGCCACCGCGCCCACGGCCCAGGCCTTCCCGTCGGCCTCGGGCAAGGCCACCCTGGGCGACCTGGTCAAGGGGCTACCGCAGGGACCGAACCTGGCGCCCAGCCAGTCGCGGCTGGACACCGGAGACGCGCGCTTCGCCTTCGGCCTGTTCGACCGGGGCAACAAGGCGGTCAACGGCGCGGCCGTGGCGGTGTACACCGCCTCGGAGACGCAGACCGACGTGCGCGGCCCCTACGTCGCCCGCTTCGAGTCACTGGACGTGGATCGGCGCTTCCAGTCGCGGACGACGGCGAGCGACCCGAACACGGCCCGGGGCGTCTACGTGGCCCACATCCCCCTGACCAAGGGGCGCCACGTGCTAATCGCGCTGGTGCGCCTCGACGACCGGCTGGTGGCGTCCAGCGCGTCGCTCGCGCCCGCGGGCGTGCCCGGCGGGCCGCCGAGCGTGGGGCAGCCGGCGATCCGGGTGCACACGCCGACCGCCGCCTCGGTGGGCGGCGACCTGTCCAAGATCGACACCCGCGTCCCGCCCGACGGCATGCACAGCGTGGACCTGGCGAACGTCCTGGGGCGCCGCCCGGTGATCCTGGTCTTCGCCACCCCGGCGCTGTGCCAGAGCCGCACCTGCGGGCCGGTGGTGGACGAGGTGGAGCAGCTGCGCTCGGAGCTGGGCGGTCGCGCCGCCTTCATCCACATGGAGGTCTACAACG